>JBCNOJ010000079.1:0-14013 GCA_039593925.1 Acidovorax sp. | reverse complement strand
GCCCCGTGGCGCCCTCGCCGTGCGCCTGCACCAGCGCGCGGGCGTTGCCCGGATTGGTCTCCAGATGCAGCACGCGGTTGGCGTGGGCGTAGAGCACCGGGTCGCTTTTCACCTGCTCGTAGCTCGGCAGGCGGATGACGCTCTTCTCGCGCGGCGGCACCTTGAGCTTGACCTTGAGCGCGGGGTTGGCCACAAACAGCATGGGCTGAATGGCGGGGTTCGGCTCCACCGTTTTCGGGTCATTTTGGCCTCCAGCGCTTTTCCCATCTGCGCTGTCAGCTATCGAATCAGGAGCATCGTCTTTGCTGCATGTGCTGCCTTGGGCGGCGGCCTGCTCGCTGGTGGTCATGTACGGGTTGATGTGGGCTTCCACGCGGCCGGGCTCATCCACGGTGGTGGAGTCGATTTCGAACCAGCCCTTGCCGCTCTCGTCGTCAGCCCGGCGCACAAAGGCCGTGCCGCGCACGTCAGTGATCTGCTCGACAGGCTCGCGCGCCGCAATGCGGTGGGCCACCTCGACCAGGGCACGCTCGGCATTGCCGTACAGCAGCAGGTCGCACTTGGCGTCCACCACGATGGAGCGGCGCACTTTGTCGCTCCAGTAGTCGTAGTGGGCGATGCGGCGCAGGCTGCCTTCGATGCCGCCAAGGATGATGGGCACGTCCTTGAACGCTTCTCGGCAGCGCTGGCTGTAGACGATGGCGGCGCGGTCGGGCCGCTTGCCGCCCACGTCGCCGGGGGTGTAGGCGTCGTCGCTGCGGATCTTCCGGTCGGCGGTGTACCGGTTGATCATCGAGTCCATGTTGCCCGCAGTCACGCCCCAGAACAGGTTGGGCTTGCCAAGCACCTTGAAGGGCTCGGCGCTTTGCCAGTCGGGCTGGGCGATGATGCCCACGCGAAAGCCTTGGGCTTCCAGCGTGCGGCCGATCACCGACATGCCGAAGCTCGGGTGGTCCACATAGGCATCTCCGGTGACCAGGATGATGTCGCAGCTGTCCCAGCCCAGTTTGTCCATCTCGGCACGGCTCATCGGCAGGAACGGAGCCGTACCAAAGCGCTTGGCCCAGTACGGACGGTAGCTGGTCAAAGGCTTTGCGGCGCGCGCAAAAAAGGAGACGTCAACGGGGGCGTTCATGCAGTGGAGGGCGCAGCCACCCCCTGTGCAATGGGGGCCTTCGTGGGGCGCGTCTTTGGTGGATAACCCGCGATTTTACGTGCGCAGGCACTTTTTGTCGCCTCGGCGGCACTTGTCCCTCACCGCCGCAGGCCTGATCGGAACAGAGCATATACTTGCCTTTGTCAATTAATTAGCTGACAAAGGCATCAATGAGCAACAACAGCCAACCCCCTTCAGCCCCTCCGGTTGCAGCCAGCGCCGTGAAAGCGGTGCGACGATTCAACCGGTTCTTCACCCGCCGCATCGGAGTGCTGGACCCGTATTTGGGCAGTGAACTGTCGCTGACCGACGTGCGTGTGCTGTATGAATTGGCCCACCGCGAGGCGCCCGTTGCCAGCGAATTGGCACGGGATCTTGGCCTGGACGGCGGCTATATGAGCCGCATCCTGCGCCGGTTTGAGAAATCGGGATGGATCAGCCGCACCACCAGCAGCCAGGACGCCCGGCAGAGTGTGCTGGCTTTGACGCCCAGCGGGCGCGAGGTTTTCGAGCCCTTGCAGCAGCGATCGCGCGAAGAGGCCATGGCTCTGCTGGCCCCCTTGCCGCCCGCCCGGCAGCAAGAGGTGGTGAACGCCATGGAGCGCATCGAAACCCTGCTGGACCCCACATCTGGCTCCAGCAGCGCCTTGCCTCGCGTGGCGGTGCTGCGTGACCCTGTGCCCGGCGATATCGGCTGGGTGGTGCAGCAGCACGGTGAAATCTACTGGCGTGAGTACGGCTGGGACAGCCGCTTTGAAGCCCTGGTGGCGGACATCGCCGCGCAGTTTCTGCGCAAGTTTCAGCCCGACTGGGAACGCTGCTGGGTGGCCGAGCTCGACGGAGAACGGGTGGGCGCGGTGTTTGTGGTGCGCAAGTCGGCCACCAAGGCGCAGTTGCGCATGCTGATCCTGTCACCCAAAGCACGCGGCATGGGGCTGGGGGCGCGGCTGACGGACGAATGCATCGCTTTTGCGCGGGCCAAAGGCTATAAAAAATTGGTGCTATGGACCAACAGCTGCCTGACGGCAGCGCGGGGGATCTATGCCAAGCGGGGCTTCATGCTTGTTGCGACAGAGCCCTATGAAGATTTCGGCCAAAAACTGGTGGGAGAGACGTGGGAGCTGAAGCTTTAGAGTGACGTCCAAACCGCAACGTGGGCGAAAAAAAAGGCCCGGAGGGCCTTCATTGCGCTGTAGAGGTGCAAAAGAACTTCGTAAAGTGCCAGCGGCTTGGGGCGTGACAGCTACCACTCGCCCACTTCGCGCACCCGCTGCGCCAAATCGGGAAAAGCCTCGTCTTCCACCACCTGGGCTTCTGCCGCCGCGGCTGCCACAGGCTCTGCAACCACGCTGGTCACCGCTGGCCGCGCGGGTATGAAACGGCCAAACACGTGGCTGACGAGCGATTGGTGCAGCGGGGCGGAAAACGGTGTGGCAAACATGGCAGAGTCCTTCTGGCGGGCCTGAGTGCTTTCAAATCAGTAGCGTAAGCGTAGGCCGTCACAACAACGCACCAGTGTAGGAACGCATGCCGATTTCAGGTGTGACAGAACGCACAAACAACACACTGTGCGCCACGACTTTGTTACGAGGCGCTTCGATGTGTGACGTTCATCACGCCCGCCAGATTCACAGCAACGCGGGATCTGCCGCCTTAAACTCTGCGCCCCATGCCCCACACCCTGGCTGCCCCAGCGCACAGCGAACTCGTCATCGAAAAAAGCCGCTTCATTGGGTGTGTGCAACCCATGCCCGACAGGGCGAGTGCGCAGGCCACGGTGGATGCGCTGTGGAAGCAACACCCCGGCGCAGCCCACATCTGCTGGGCGCTTCTGGCAGGCGGCCAGTCTGCGGCTGTGGACGATGGCGAGCCCGGCGGTACGGCCGGCCGCCCCATGCTCGACGTGTTGCGGCACCAGGATCTGGAAGGCGTGCTGGCCACCGTGGTGCGGTACTTTGGCGGAGTGAAGCTGGGTGCGGGCGGCTTGGTGCGGGCCTACACCGACACCGTTGCCCAGGCCCTGCTTGCTGCCCCCAAGGTGCCTTTGCAACGCATGAAAACGTTGCAATGCCACGTGCCCTATGCGCTGGAAGGCCTGCTGCGCCGCGAGATTGAGGCTGCTTCGGCGGAACTGCTGGATGTTCAGCACGGCACGCTGGTCACCCTGCAACTGAGGCTGCCTGAAGCGGATGCCGGAGATTTCGTGGAGCGCATCAACGACAGCGGCCACGGTCGGGTGGGCTGGCTTTAGGGCCAGCCCGGTCTACGCCGCTAAAGTCGCGTTCTGTGCGCGCAGAGGATGTCTGACCCTGCAACAAAGTCACTCACCTCGCTCTCCGTTGCGGGCTGCATTGCAACACTGCCTCTGCGCCTACACGCCCACGGCCGCCACACCGCCACACTGTGCGGCTCAACGACAGCGGTGGGATCACCAAGGAGACGCATATGGGCGAAGCGCTCGACACCATCATCATCGGCGCAGGCACTGCAGGGCTGGCAGCTTTGCGCGAGGTGCGCAAGCGCACCAGTCGCTACCTCATCGTGAACGAGGGCCCTTGGGGCACCACCTGCGCGCGCGTGGGCTGCATGCCTTCCAAATCGCTCATTGAGGCCGCCAACGCATTCCATCGGCGGCACACGTTTGAAGAGTTCGGCCTGCGCGGTGCACAGGCGCTGTCGGCTGACATACCCGCCGTGCTGGAGCGGGTGCGCAAGCTGCGCGACGATTTTGTGGCCGGTGCGCTCAAGGCCACTGAAGACTTGGGCGCAGCGCGCCGCGAAGGCCGCGCCACGCTGCTCGGGCCGAACCGCGTGGAGATTGACGGCAAGGACTACGACACCCGCAGCATCATCCTGGCCACGGGCTCACGGCCCCGCGTGCCCGAGGAATGGCTTGCCTTTGGCGACCGCATGCTCACCACCGACACCCTGTTTGAGCAGCCCACCCTGGGGCCGCGCATTGCAGTGATTGGCATGGGCCCCATCGGCGTCGAGCTGTCACAGGCATTGGCGCGGCTGGGCTTGGAGGTGGCCGCATTCACCACCAGCGACACGCTGGCGGGCCTGAGCGACCCCACGCTGAATGCCGAGCTGACAAAGCTGCTCAAGAAAGAGATGGTGCTGCACACCAATGCCTCGGCCGAATTGCGCGAGGTGGCTGGGGGGATCGAAGTGCGCAGCGGCCCCCACCGTGTGGTGGTGGACCAGGTGGTGGCAGCCATGGGGCGCGTGCCCAATATCCAGTTCCTCGGCCTGGAAGCGCTGGGGGTGCCGCTGGACAAACGCGGCATGCCGCAGGTGGACCCACGCACCCTTCAGATCGGCGACCTACCGGTGTTTCTGGCGGGCGACGCCAACGGCCAGACGCCCCTGCTGCATGAAGCCGCAGACGAAGGCCATATTGCAGGGATGAATGCGCTGGCGGCAAGCCCCACGCGCTTTCAGCGGCGCACGCCGCTGTCGATCGTGTTTTCAGACCCCCAGATCGCCGTGGTGGGCCAGCGCAGGTCCGACCTGGATATGGCCCAGACGGTCACCGGGACCGTGGACTATGCGCAGCAAGGCCGCGCACGCACCGCCCTGCGCAACCAAGGCCACCTGTGTATCTATGCCGACCGCGCCACAGGCCGCCTGCAAGGCGCTGAACTGTGCGCCCCCGAAGGCGAGCACATGGCCCACCTGCTGGCGCTGGCGATTCAACAAGAGCTCAGTGTTCATGACCTGTTGGGCATGCCCTTCTATCACCCCACTCTGGAGGAAGGCCTGCGTACCGCCTTGCGCGACGCCGCCCGGCAATTGCCATTGGCCCGCGAATCCGACCTGTCTAGCTGCCCGGCGATGGGCGTGGCAGCACTCGACTAGCCAGCCACCCGCGTTCTGTAACACCTCTCAAGAAATGCAGGGGCGCGCCGATATCCAACCATTGCCTTAAGAAAGCCAAGCCATGGACGTCGCACTGACCCAAAGTATCGTTAACACAGCCACCGCTCTCGCCAGTGCAAAAACGTCAGATGCGGTGAACGTCGCCGTGCTCAAGCAGGCGATGAACATGCAAGAGGCTACCGCAGCTACCTTGCTGGAGGCCCTGCCCCAACCTGCGCTGGCTACCAGCGGCACGTTGGGCACTCAGGTCAACACATTCGCCTGAGCGGCCGCGGACCATACCGGGCATTGCGGGATCGGCGCTAGGTTTAACAGGCCGCTGCTGCAAGGGCGGCAGCAATCACCGTAGACGCGCAGGCGACAATCCCTGCACATCAATCTTCTCGCGCACCAGTTCCTCGGCCAACGGCTCCCCACGCAACAGCTGCCGCGCCAGCAACGAGGCGCCCGCCGCGCTCTGAATCCCATACCCGCCCTGCCCGGCCAGCCAGAAGAAGCCGGGCACGTGGTTGTCCCAGCCGATCACCATGTCGCCATCCGACACGAAGGAGCGCAGCCCGGCCCAGGTGTGTGACGGGCGGCGGATCTGGAACCGGGTCATTTCCTCGATGTGATAAATCCCTGTGGCCACATCCAGCTCCTCCGGCACCACATCGTGCGGGTGCGTCGGGTCCGCATTGGCCGGCGAGCCCAGCAGTTGCCCCGCGTCGGGCTTGAAATAAAAGCTTTCGTCGATGCCGATCACCGCAGGCCAGTGGGTGGCGTCCATGCCCTCGGGCACCGGGAAGGTGAACGCCGTGCGGCGGCGTGGCTCCAGCCCGATGGGCGGCACACCCGCCAGGCCCGCCACCACATCAGTCCAGGCGCCCGCAGCGTTGACGATGGTGGGGGCGGCAAACACCCGCCCGTCGGTCAGCGTCACCTGCCACACAGTGTCTTCGCGGCGCACGGCCGTGACCTCGGCGTGGGTCAGCACCTGGCCGCCGCGCTGGCGCAGGCCGCGCAGGTAGCCCTGGTGCAGGGCGTTCACATCAATATCGGCCGCCTCGGGCTCGCTCATGCCGGCGGCCACGGCCTCGGGCTTCAGGCAGGGCAGCATCGCCAGCAGCTCGGCCTGCTCCACCCACTGCACATTGGGTGAGGTGGCAAGCGCCTCGTCGTAGGCTTGCTTCAGTAGATCGAGCTGGTCGGGCCCGGCCACATAAACCACGCCCCGTGGCGAGAGGATGGGGTCGGCGCCAAACTCGGGCGGCGGCGCATCGTAAAACGCGCGGCTGGCCCGGGTCAGCGCCTGGATGTTGGGCGTGCCATAGGTCGCCATGTAGAGCGCGGCCGAGCGGCCGGTGGTGTGGTAACCGGGCTGCGATTCACGCTCCAGCAGCAGCACGCTGGCGCCCTGCCCTGATGCGCCGGGCTGCACCAGTTGCCAGGCTACAGAGGCCCCGGCAATGCCTGCGCCAATCACGATGGTGTCTACGGTTTGCATGGTCGGTGACTCCTATCAAACGGCTGACACCTGCGCGGCCGATGCTGCACGGTCGTCGCGCGGCAGGGTGCGGGCGTCGCGGGGGTCCGGCGCCACAGTCACGATGGAGGTCAGCGCAGGTTCGGCGCGCGTCTGCATCAGCTTGGCAATGTCGGGCCGGGGCCGTGCCAGCCCCGCAATGCCTTTGAACGCCTGCTCCAGCGCGTGCCCCACACCCAGCGTGTGTCGGTCGGCACGGAACCGACCCACGATCTGCAGGCCAAACGGCATGCCCGCATCGTCCAGCCCGCACGGAAGGCTCAGCGCCGGGTGGGTGGTGAGCGTGGTCACATAGGTCAGCGCCAGCCAGCGGTAGTAGTTGGCCTGCGGCTCGCCGTTGATGTGGCTGGCGAACAGCTCGGTCCAGGCAAAGGGCGACACGGGCGTGGTGGGCGCGAGGATGATGTCGTAGTCCTCGTAGAGCTTCTGAAACCGCGCCAGGATGCGTGTTTGCTCCGCCTGCGCCCAGGCGCTGTCCAGCAGCGTCATGGCGGCGCCCATTTCGTAATTGGCGCGGGTGTTGGGGCCCAGGCTGGCCGGGTCGCGCTCGTAGGCCTCGCGCGTGCTGGCCACAAAGGCTTCGGCGCGCAGCACGTCAAAGCAGCGGTGCACGTCGCCCAGGTCGATGTCGAGGGCGTCGCAACGCGCAAACAGGTGCTTCATGGCTTGCACCTTGTTGCGGAACACGGTGCGGATACCGTTGTCCACAGCGCAGGCGCCAAAGTCCTCGGTGTAGGCCACACGCAGGCGGCTCAGGTCCAAGGTTTCAGGCAGCAAGAAACTCATCGGGTCCAGCGGGTAGCTCAGCGGGTCGCCGGGCGACATGCCTGCCGATGCCGCCAGTTGCAGGCACGCCTCTTCCACCGTGCGGCCCATGGGGCCGACCACCGAAATCGGCGTCCAGCCCAGCAGCTTGCGCGAACTGGGCACCACGCCGGGCGATGGCCTGAAACCCACCACGCCACAAATGGACGCCGGAATGCGCAGCGACCCGCCCGTGTCCGAGCCCGTGCACACCGGCAGCATGTCGCACGCCAGCGCAGCGGCCGAGCCGCCCGATGAGCCTCCGGCGTTCAGGTTGGGGTTGAAGGGGTTGCCCGTGGCGCCCCACACGGTGTTGCGCGAATTGGCGCCCGCGCCCATCTCGGGGATGTTGGTCTTGCCCGTGACGATGGCGCCCGCTGCGCGCAGGCGTGCCACCAGCACATTGTCTTCGGTCGGGATGTGCTCGCGGTAGATCTGCGATCCATAGGTGGTCAGCAGGCCCGCCGTGGCCTCCAGGTCCTTCACGCCCATGGGCAGGCCATGCAGCAGGCCCAGCGGCTCGCCGCGCAGCACCGCCTGCTCGGCCGCCTTGGCCTCGGTGCGGGCGCGGTCGTAGCAGGTGGCGGTGACGGCATTCACATGCGGGTTCACGGCCTCGATGCGGGCAATGCAGGCGTCGAGCAGCTCCACCGGCGAAATCTCGCGCGTGCCGATGTGATGCCGCAGTTCGTTGGCCGTCAGCTCAACCAGGGCTTGGGGGTTTGTGGTGGTCATCTCGGGTTTGTCTCCTTGTTCTGGTCCCACGGGTTCAGTCTGCGGTGATGGCGGCACGCTGTGCAATGGCGCGCATCAGCGGCAGTTCCTTGTCGATCAGCTCGGCCAACACCTTGGACGAAGCATAGGACGGCTCGAACCCCACCGCGACCATCTTGTCACGCGTTTCGGGGTCTGACACCACCTGGGCCAATGCTTGCTCCAGCCGAGCCTTCACGGCTGGTGGCAGGCCACGCGGCGCCACCATGGCCAGCCAGGTGTCCATCTCCAGACCGGGGTAGCCACTCTCGGCCAGCGTGGGCACCTTGGGCAGCAGGGCTGAGCGTTTGCCGGAGGTCACCGCAATGGCCTTGATCTTGCCGTCCTTGAGCTGCGGCAGCGCGGCCGACACGGTATCGACAGTGAACGGGATCTGCCCACCGAGCAGGTCGGTCATCGCAGGTGCACTGCCCTTGTACGGCACGTGCTGGATCTTGAGCCCCGCCGCGTGGAAGAACATCTCGCCCGCAAACTGCGAGGTGGTGCCCGCACCGAACGAGCCATACGAATATTTGTCCGGCCCCGCCTTCACCAGGGCCACAAACTGCTTCACATCCGCCACCGGCACATCCTTGTTGGCCAGCAGGATCAGCCCCGTACGCCCGGCAATTCCAATGGGTTCAAAGCTCTTGACCGGGTCGTACGGCAGCTTGGCGCGCACGGCGGGGTTGACGGTGAAGGTGGTGCCCGAGCTCATGAGCAGCGTGTAACCATCAGGCGCCGCCCGCGCCACTGACGTTGCACCGATCACCGTGCCTGCACCCGCACGGTTGTCAATCACCACGCTCTGGCCCAGCTTGTCGCCCAGCTTTTTGCCGATCAGCCGCCCCAGCACATCGGTGGCGCCACCGGGTGGGAACGGAATCACCAGCGTGATCGGCTTGGTGGGGAAGGCGGCCTCCTGCGCCATGGCCGGAGTCCACGCAGTGGCCCCCAGGGCGGCGCTGAGGACGGCAGACAAAAGCAGTTGCTTGCGGTTCATGGCGTGGCTCCAGACAAAGTGAAAAGAAAAAAGAGAAAAGAAGGTGTTCAGCCATCAGGCCTCCGCAGCCAGCACGGCCCGCCCGCGCTGCACAAAGCCCTGGTACTGCACATCGGGCACCAGCAGGCCGCCCGTGGTCCACACCAGGTGGGTAGCCTGGTGCAACACGGCGTCGATGCCCGTGCTGCGCTGCCAGGCCTGCCCGGCCGTGGTGCCGGTCAACATAGCCGGGCCGCTGAAGCCAGCGGCGGCCGAGGGCTCGATGCGCTCGCCCAGGGCATCCAGCACCCGCACCAGGTGCGCAAACAGGGTGTCGTCGGCCACGGTGAACACGCCCGACAGCAGCGGCCGCATCAGCTCTGCCGCCAGCAGCGATGCACGCGGCACGGCCAGGCCATCGGCCTCGGTGCGGTTGGTCAGGCCCCAGTCGTAGACCGAGGGGTGCTGCCCCACACCTTGCGTTGCATCGGCCATCATTTGCACCATGAAGCATGGCGACTGCACCGGCTCCGCAAAAAAGCAGTGCACATGCGGCCCCAGCACTTGCCGCAGGCCAAAGGTGATGCCTGCGGGCGCGCCGCCCACACCACACGGCAGGTAGACGATGAGCGGGTGCTCGGCATCCACTGCCACACCTTGCTCTGCCAGTTGCTTTTGTAGATGCAGCGCCGCCGCGCTGTAGCCCAGCAGCAGCGAGAACGATTGCTCGTCGTCCACAAAGTGGCACATCGGATTGCTGGCCGCCTCGGCGCGGCCTGCGGCCACGGCGCGCTCATAGTCGCCCGCGTGCTCCACCACCTGCACACCACGCTTTCGCAGACGGTCTTTCTTCCATTCCTTGGCATCGGCAGACATGTGCACCGTGGCCTGGAAGCCCAGGGCCGACGCCACCACACCGATGCTCATGCCCAGGTTGCCCGTGGAGCCCACCGCCACCTGGTAGCGGCCCAGCAGCTCGCGCGGCTGCGGCGTGGCCAGCGCGCGGTAGTCACCGCCGGGCTGCACCAGGCCGTGCTGCAGCGCCAGCCCCTCAGCAAACTCCAGCACCTCGTGCATGCCACCCCGGGCCTTGATGGAGCCTGCGACGGGCAGGCTGTGGTCGGCCTTGATGAACAGGCGGCCTTGCCCCTCGGCCATGCCCAATGCGGGCTGCAGCGCGGCGGCGGGCAGCAGGGGCGACTCCACCACGCCACCTGTTGGGGCCAGCTTGGGGAACACCTCTGCCAGCAGCCCCGCAAAACGCGCGAGGCGTGCGGCAGCCGCCTTCGTATCATCCAGACTAATGCTTCTACCCAGTGCGGTCAGCGAGGCGGCAGGTCGCGCCTGCCGGGCTGCGTTGGTCCACAAAGCAGGCTGGGCGTTGCGCAAGCGGGCAGCCAGAAAGGCATCCACGGCAGGTTGGGTCTGGGCAGTCGTCATGGCATCTGTGTCTCGAAGAGTGTTGCCCTCATTCTTCGCCTGTCACGCCACCATCACAAACCATTTATATTGAGCGAAACATTAGTATTAATAATGGATATTCGCCTCTCCCCCTCCCTGCTCGCCTGGCTGCGCAGTTTTGATGCAGCGGCCCGCCACGGCAGCTTTACCAAGGCGGCGGCCGAGCTGTGCATCACCCAGGGGGCGGTGAGCCAGCAGGTCAAGCAGCTTGAAGACTGGCTGCGCCGCCCCCTCTTCTTGCGCACCCCGCGGGCGCTGGTGCCCACGCCCGAGGGCAAATGGCTGGCCGTGGTGCTGCGCGAGAGTTTTGATGCCATCGAAAGCACCCTGGCCCAAATGCGCCAACCGGCCGAGGCGGCCGCCGCCACGCTGAGCTGCTCGCCCTCGTTTGCCATGAGCTGGCTCACGCCCCGGCTGGGCGACTTCTTTCGCCAGCACCCCCACACCGGGCTGCGCGTGTTTGGCGAGTTCCACACGCTGGACCGCACCCGCATGGTGCGCGACGGCGTGGAGGCCGCCGTGCGCTTTGACCTGGGCGGCTACCGCGACCTGAACGCCACGGTATTCCTGGACGAATGGCTCATCCCCGTGGCCAGCCCCGAGTTCCTGGCCCGGCACCCGCCCATCAACACGCCCGAGGATCTGCACGGCGACTGGCTACTGCACGACGGCAGCGCCTGGGACGGCGCAGACACATATGAGGAATGGCAGCACTGGTTTGCGCAAAGGGGCGCCACGCCCCCGCCCTGGGCGGGTGGCCAGCAGTTCAACCTGTCGCAACTGGCGCTGGGCGCCGCACTTGCAGGCCAGGGCATCGCCATGGGCCGCGCCGCGCTGGTGCTGCAGGACGTGAAAGCCGGGCGACTGGTGCCGCTGCTGGGGTGCAGCGTGCCATCACGCGCGGCGTATTCGTTTGTGACCACCACCCACCCGAGCCCAGCGATGGAGCTGGTGCGGGAGTGGCTGGTGCAGGAAGCGCAGCGGTTTTGCGCAGACCGCAGCGAGGTCTTGCCTCCATTGGCTTCGACATAAGCCAAGTATGGTGCAGATATTTTGTATATTTATATACTCTTTTCAATAAAAAAGAGTATAAATAGCATCATGTCAACCGATCTAATTCCTACCCTCGCCGCCGCCCGCAAAGCCCACCAGATGACCCAGGCCCAGCTGGCAGAAAGTGCAGGCCTCTCCCGAATGACGGTGCAGCGCACCGAAGGCGGCGACCTGGACCCCCGCTATTCCACCCTGGCCGAAATGGCGCGGGTGCTCGGCATGGACATCATTGCTGTGCCCAGCAGCCTGCGTCCCAGTCTGGAGGCGTTCATTCAGTCGGGCGGCAAGTTTCTGGGTCAGCCCGAAGGGGTGGATGCGCCCCCCTCGGTCGTGGACAGCCTGCGCCGCTGACCCTGGCGACACCCGACCGCACTGCCTGACCCAAGCCCCATGAGCACTTCCATCCGCTACCTGCGCCTGTACCTGCACCGCCCCCCGCAGGCGGACGGCAGCGCGGGCGAGTCAGGTACGACAGCAAGCCGTCGTGAAGCGATTGGCTACCTCTCGCAGTACGGCGACATCCTGCGTGTGTCGTTTGACGAAAGCTACATCCGCAACCCGCAGCGCCCCACCCTGTCGCTCAGCTACCAGGGCGCGGACGAAGCGGCCACGCAGCAGATCCTGGCGTCCGCGCGGGATGCGCGGCTGGTGCGCACCGACGGGCGCTGGCCGGTGTACTTTCAGAACCTGCTGCCCGAGGGCCACAACCGCGAGCGGCTGGCGCGCGAGCGGGGCTGCAGTCCCGACGACGAGTTCGAGCTGCTGGCTGCAGCAGGCCACGACCTGATGGGCGCGCTGGAGGTGGAACCCGTGCCCGCGCAAGACGGCATCCCGGACGTGGTGCGCTACTGGCACACCACCCAGGGGCTGGATGTGCTGGAACCGGGGTTTGTGGAGTTCCCGGTGGAAGACGCCGCCTCGCTGCCCGGCGTGGTGACCAAATTCAGCGCGGTGCAGGACGGCCGACGCTACACCGTGCACCGCCGGGGCGCTGCGGGCAGCGTGATCTTGAAGCTGCCCACCACCGCCCACCCCGATCTGGTGGCCAACGAGTACACGGGCTACCAACTGTGCAAGGCGCTGGGCCTGCACTGCGCCGACGTGCGCGTCATCACCCGCGCCGAGGCCGACCTCCCCGACGCCGTGCCCTTCAACGACATCCTGGCCGTACAGCGGTTTGACCACCTGCCCGGCGGCGCCCGCGTGCACATGGAGGAGTTCAACCAGGTGCTGGGCTACACGCCGCGCCAGAAATACGGCAAGTCGCACGGCAAGGGCGTGCTGCAGGACTGGGCCACCATGCTGCGCGTGCTCAACCGCCTGAGCCGCCAACCCGTGCAGGACACGCGCGAGTTTCTGGCGCGCATGGTGGCCTTCATCCTGATGGGCAACACCGACGCGCACCTGAAGAACTGGGCGCTGGTCTACCCCGACGGCCGTGTGCCGCAGCTGGCCCCGGTGTACGACCCGGTGTGCGTGGCCGCGTTTTTTGAAGGCGTGCCCGACCAGCAATACGCTGTGAACCGCGCCATCGACAAAACCCTGCGGGCACTGACCTGGGACGACATGGAAGGCCTGATGAAATCCGCCGGGCTGCTGCGGGTGCCGCGGCACTTGGCATTGCTGCGGGAGGTGGTGCAACAGGCGCAGGCGGACTGGCCCGCACTGCTGAAAGATGCGCCACCAGCCGTGCGCGCCACAGTGCAGCAGCGGCTGACAGGATGGGTGGCGCTGAGCGGCGCGCGATAACCGACGCCGAGGCGCAGCGCGATGTCTGTTTGTGCCTCTCGGAGCTTGAACCGGCTGGACGGATTGCTGCATAATTCATAGCAACCAGCGCTTTATCAGCAAGCGCCAGAGGCCAATTGGGCCACAACTATCGGGGTGTTTGGTCAGCCGATGGCTGGGGCAGCACACCGCTATTTGTGCCACGCCCTGGGCGCCAATGTTGGGGCCGCAATGCCGCATGGTAGACGCCGCTGCAACCGAAGGGCCAGGTTCGCCGTGCGCGGATGCCCTCACTGCCTAACCCCTGCCCCTCCCAAATCAAACTTGATAGCAGCTAGCCATTGCCAACCCAGCGCCCGCACGTCGTTTAACTCAAATTTTTACACTCACACCCAGCAGCCCCAGCCCGTGGGCCCTGTTTTTGGATACCCTCAACCCCTGCCTGCCCCCAAGCCCTTGTAAAGGGTGATTGGCTCCGCAGGCACCGACCAACCGCCGGAAAGGGAGCCCGTGGCCAAAATCTTGGAAGTGAAATACGAAAACCAGGCTCAGGCCCGTGTCTGCGAGGTCGCCTACGAAAGCCAAGCCGATTTGTGCTGGCACGAGGTGGCTTACGACACCCAGGCCGGTGGCGACGCGGCCTGGTTATTTGTGACGTATGAGAACCAG
>JBCNOJ010000078.1:0-14133 GCA_039593925.1 Acidovorax sp. | reverse complement strand
CGTGCGCGCGACGACGCCCTGGCGCAACTGCAGCGGCGCAGCGCCGCGCCGCTGGTGGGCCAAGCACTGCAGGCCATTCGCAACGCCCTGCCCTCGCCTGCCGAGGCCGCGCAACCACGCCACGACGATGCCGTGAGTGCACCTCTTCTTGGCACCGACGCAATCCACGCCGCCGACGCCACACATACCAACGGTGTCAACACAGCCCACGGCATCACTGACACCACCACGCCCATCACCAGCGCTGACGCCGCCCACAGCGCCAACACGACAAACGCCGAGACCCCACCCACGCCCGCCGACCCACTCTCGCAATGGCTCGGCCAGGTGCAGCGTGTGCTGCTCGACCACATCCATCTGTTCGAGCCCGCGCAGCGCGACGCCGACAGCGACACCCCCGTTGGCGGCAACGCACCCGGTGGCAGGCAAGCCCCCAACGACGCCGATGACGACGATGGCGAAGACCACAGGGACGAGCTGGACGATCTGCTCGCGCGCTGCCAGGTCAACCTGGCGGTAGACAACCACGGCCGCACCGCCGCCCCCGTGGTGGTGGAGGACAACCCCACCGTGCGCACCCTCTTTGGCGGCATCGAGCACAGCCCCGATTCAGACGCCGCGCTGGCCGACCACACCAGCGTGCACGCGGGCAGCCTGCTCAAGGCCCACGGCGGCTTCATCCTGCTGCACCTGAGCGACGTGGCCGCCGAAGAAGGCCTGTGGCCCCGGCTGCGCCGCTTTTTGCGCAGCGGGCGCCTGCAGATCGACGACGCTGCGGGCGGCGCCACACACAGCGCCAGCGCGGGTGCTGGCAGCGCGTCACTGCAGCCCGAGCCGGTGGACGTGCAGGTCAAGATCGTGCTCATCGGCACGGTGGACGAGTACTACGCACTGCAAGAGGCCGACCCCGACACCGCGCGCCGCTTCCGCGTGAAGGTGGACTTTGCAGAGCGCTTTGTGGCCACCCCGGCCACGCGCGAGGCCACGGCCATCTTTGTGGCGCACAGCTGCCAACGCCACGGCCTGCCCCACTTTGCCGCCGACGCCGTGGCTGCACTGCTGGAGCACACCCACCGCGAAGCCGACGACCAGGGCCGCCAAAGCGCGCTGTTTGCCCACACCGAGGCACTGCTCATTGAGAGCGGCGCCCTCTGCAGCGCACGCGGCGGCGGCCTGGTGACGGCCGCCGACGTGCAAGCCGCCCTGCGCGCCCGCCGCCTGCGCCACAACTACCCCGAAGAACAACTGCACGAATCCATCGCCGAAGGCGAGCGCCTGATCACCCTGACCGGCAGCGTGGCCGGCCAGATCAACGCCATGACGCAGATCGACCTGGGCGACTACCGCTTCGGCTTTCCCGTGCGCATCACCGCGCGCACCTTTGCGGGGCACGAGGGGCTGCTCAACATCGAGCGCGAGGTGGACCTGTCTGGCCCCATCCACGACAAGGGCGTGCTCATCCTGCACAGCTACCTCACCGCATTGTTCAGCCACGTAGCGCCCTTGGCGCTGAACGCCTCTATCGTGTTCGAGCAGGAATACAGCGGCGTGGAAGGCGATTCGGCCTCGTGCGCCGAACTGTATGCGCTGCTGTCCAGCCTGTCAGGCCTGCCCCTGCGCCAGGGCACTGCCGTGACCGGCGCGCTCAACCAGCACGGCGAGGTGCTGCCCGTGGGCGGCATCAACGAAAAGATCGAAGGCTGGTTTCTGGCCTGCCAAGCCGCAGGCTTGGACGGCACGCAGGGCGTGCTGATCCCCGCCCGCAACCAGCGCCACCTGATGCTGGACCGCAGCGTGCTGGATGCGGTAGAGCGCGGGCTGTTCCATGTCTACACCATGGGGCACGTGAGCGAGGGGATTGCGCTGCTGACGGGCGAGGCGTCGGGGATGAGCCCGGCGGAGTTGGTGCAGGCGCAGGCGGATGAGATGGCCGGTGGGGCGGCCACGGTGGAGGACACGGTGATGCAGCGGGCGGAGGTGACGCTGCGGGCGTATCGGCGGGCTTGTCAGGTGGCTGGGGGTGCGCGGAGGGGGCGAGGGGTTCGGGGGCGGTAGACGGGTTGGTGAACCGCGAAATCTACTGCTTAGCGTTCTGACGTCTTCGTATCGATTGCGCCAAACCAAGCGATGCCGCCGAACGCATACTATCGGCCGTGAATTAGCGCTCGTCAGCGGCCGTTTCCCGGCAACTGAAAATCCAGACAGCAAGTCAATTCCAGGAGAAATAAGTGTCCAAAATATCCCGCACGATCCGCTTTGCCCCACAGATTCTGAGGAATGCATCGCGCTAGACCGGTGGGTGTGCAGAGTATGAGTTCTGGCGCTTGGGTATCGCTTCTTGTTGAGCCAAAGGCAATCCTCGGTCCATACGGAGGTGAGGCGCCTTCCTTGGATTCGTTTGCTCCTCATGCATGGCGCGCGCACTTCAATCATGTGGCGATTGCAGGCCAGTTCATGCAGTTGCCTACCAAACTCCCCGAAAGCTGGGGTCCGGCGGGAACGGCTCGGGCAGATG
This sequence comes from Acidovorax sp., assembly GCA_039593925.1. GTDB lineage: Bacteria > Pseudomonadota > Gammaproteobacteria > Burkholderiales > Burkholderiaceae_C > Acidovorax. The sequence continues at coordinate 11,618 of JBCNOJ010000078.1, read as the reverse complement.
TCGTGTTGGAGTTTTCGGATGTTCGGTGCTTGCAGGTTGAAGGTTTGTTGACGAGGAGCGAAGAGGATGATTCCATGCACGGGCTCCCTAGTGGTATCACCGGGCGCTGCGTTCTCGAAGCACTTTCGGACTCGTACTTTGAGAACCGTGATGCGGGTGTGGTGGTGCCGTGGAAACGTTTTATCTTTCGGCAAGCCGAATTTTTCGTTTCACTCGAAGCGGGGAATGTGATGCTGTATAGCGGCCGGCGAGCAAGCAGCCAGTTTGGGCACGCGAATTCGGTCTAGTCGGTTAGCGCGCAGAAATCCCTGGCAGCTCTGCAGGTCGCAAATGTTGAGTTGAGCGTCCCCGGTGAAAAGCCAGTAAGGACTGCTCCTAGCCGTTTCCGCCCCATGGCGAAGAACACTTGCGGTCGTTGATGCGCGTCAACAGAAGCGTATTTGAATCTTGAACAACATTTCTAGCATTCCAGTGCAATTTAAGAGAGACCGCACAGAAGCTCTCGTACGCGAGCGCTTCAATTCGTCCTTCATGAGCGACGCCAAATGGGTTCGTTTGCTAGAAGCACTGGTCAGCGTTCGTCCCCTCTTCAAATTCTGCAACGTAAAACTTGTGTGGGATGATTCCGTGAGAGACATGTGGATTCCATCATCCAGTTCGTTCGGCTTTTCTTACTACCGTAGTTCGATGGAGGGAATGATCTCTGGGACACCACGCGGTTTTTATAAGTACAAAGAGGTGGAGTGGATTGAGCTTTCTGCAGAGGGCGAGGATGCTGAATCCATCGTCCTCAAATTGAAGGCTATTGGTAATTTCGAGCTGGAGCGCAGTGCCAAGGGGATAAAGCTCTACGCCTATCGCTGACGCAGTCATTCAACCGGCTCTGAGAAAGTTCATCGAAGAAAAGCCGATCGCACATCGGAGTCCAGGCCTCCCCTTTGTGCGAAACGTTGACAGTCGGACCCTTCCACCTCCATCCAGAAGTACAGGTAATAACGGGCGTAGACCACCTGCCGTGCGCCCGTGGCCGCCATGGTCCACGGCGTGGACGATGAAGCCTGCGGCGTTCAAGGCCCGCGCAAAGCGGTCGTAGCGCTCGCCATGCTCGGCAAGGCCGTGCGAGATTTGCACGGCGCCCACCGGTTGCCCCGGAGCTTCGGCCCAGGTGTGGGTGGTAATGCGGGTGCTGTCGGCGGCGGGCTGGAAGAAGGAGCTGGTGGCAGTGCTCATCGGTTCATTCTGGCATGGGGTGTGGGATTTGCGCATCATGGTTTTGCCGCGTTCCACCCTGGGCCATGACCGCAGTTCATTCGGCGCTTGCCGCGCCAGGAATTCGCAGTCACCATGTGTTCAACCCCTATCCCCGCCTCATCCCCAGCATGCCCCTGCCCCCCGTCCTCGACCGCTTTCTGCAAGCCCAGGAGCCCGTCTGGCCCCGCGTGTTGGCCGAGTTGCGGGCGGGCCGCAAGCGCACGCACTGGATGTGGTTTGTGTTCCCGCAGATCAAGGGGCTGGGGTTGAGCGACATGGCGCAGCGGTATGCGATTCAGTCGCGGGCCGAGGCGCAGGCTTACCTGGCCCACCCGGTGCTCTCTGCGCGGCTGCGTGAGTGCTGCCAATTGCTGTTGGCGCTTCAGTCCTCTTTGGCGCTGGATGTGTTGGGCACGCCAGACGACCTCAAGCTGCGCTCCAGCATGACGCTGTTTGCAGAGGTGTCGGGGCCGGGCAGCGTGTTTGATGCGGTGCTGCAGAAGTACTTTGGCGGGCAGAAAGACCCGCGCACGATAGAGCTGCTGGGCAGCGACTAGCAAGCTACCCCTGCCGCTGCCTCGTGGTTTATGCGCTGGGCAACTTCAATTGGGCCCAGGTGGCCATCATGTCGGGCTGCCGCTTGATCCAGTCGGCAGACATCATGTTGGCGCCCCAGTGGTGGATGCGGCCCACGCCCTCGCCCATGTTCCACAGGTGCCGCAGCTGCACGAAGAGGGGCAAGGCGGCAAGGTCGGCATCGGTGATGTGGCCGCCGCCTGCGCGGTAGCCGGCGAGGTACTGCTGCCAGCGCTTGAGCAGGGCTTCGTAGGGCTCCATGGGGGCTTTGCGAGGCAGGTTGGACCAGAGCAGAACGCAAAGGTCATACGCAAGGAAGCCTGGCCCGGCGTCATCAAAGTCAAAGAAAGCCGCGCGTTGCACACCATCGGCACCGGTATGCACGTGGTTGTTGAAGCCGTGCGTGTCGCCATGGCACATCACGCGGGTCAAGGTGGGCTCTGCATCCGCCAACTCGTTCAGAAGGCGTTCGGTCAGCAGCCGGTAGGCGTCGAGCACGGAAGGGCTCAGCTCGGGGTGGGCGGCAAGGTAGCCGAGCGTGCGGCCTGCAAGGTGGTGGCCGTCGAGCACATAGCGGCTTGTGGGGCCTGCGTAGCTTTGCGCGGCGCTGTGGATCTGCGCCAGGGTGGCGCCTGTCAGGTGCAGTTCTTCAGGCGTGTCGGGCACTGCGCCATCGCAGTGGCGAAACAAAACCAGCGCACGTGGCCCCTCGGGGAAAGGCAGGGTAATGCTGGCAGCACCGCTGGCAGCCAGAACCGGCAGCGCCACACCCACGCCCTGCGCGTGCAGGTGCGCCAACAGCGCCACCTCAAAATCCACATTGAACGCGCCGCGCGGCCGAATGGCGCAGATGCGCGCCACATAGCGGCTGCCGTCCGTGGCCTGCACGGCGTAGTTGTCGTTGAGGTTGCGGCGGATGAGGTAGCACTGCTGCACCTGCAACCCGTAGTGGTGCGCTACCCAGTCGCCAACGGCAGACGCGGCAGCCGTGGTGTGGGAGACCGCCAAGCCAAAGTCTTGAGAGGGGAGAGAAAGCATGCGGCATTCTCTCTGGATGCAGCACCGCGCACCCGCGCTGAGTGGTGCGTGGAGCCTGCGCCGGGGCAGCGCGGTGTCATGCCTGAACGGTGCAGGCGGGACTAGGGCTGCGTCAAAAAATGAGTAAATTGGCCGCTAGCGCTTTCTGGACGGTCGCAGCCAGTATCAAATCGATAGCAAATCAGTCACTACCACCGTGACATCTACCAGGGCAGCTTGTCGCCGCTGTAGGCGTAAAAACTGCCCGTTTCTTCCACGGCCAACCCATCCAGCACCCGCAACATATCCCCCGCAGCATCGGCCGCCGGGCGGCCAATTTCTGCGCCGTTGAACGGGGCCGACAAGGCTGAATTGACAGTGCCTGGATGCAGCGCCACCAGCACGGCCTGCGGGTGCGTGCGCGCCACTTCAATAGACGCCGTTTTGACCAGCATGTTGAGCGCTGCCTTGCTGGCGCGGTAGCTGTACCAGCCGCCCAGGCGGTTGTCGCCAATGCTGCCCACCTTGGCCGAGAGCACCGCCAGCAGGCCGCGCCCCTGCTTGGGCAGCAGCGGCGCAAAGTGGGCCAGCACGAGAGCGGGGCCGAAGGTGTTGGTGCGGAAGGTGGCTTCCATCTGCGCGTAGTTCAACTGGCCCAGGCGCTTCTCTGGCATGCCTTGCGGGCCGTGCAGCAGGCCTGCGGCGTGGATGATGCAGTGCCACGGGCCCTGGGCCTTTAGTTGCTGGGCGGCGGCGGCAATGGTGGCTTCGTCGTCCAGATCGACCGCCGGGCAGGTGTGGCGGCCCAGGCCCACGGCCAGGGCGCAGCGCGGGTCGGCCTGCAGGTGGGATAGGAAGGCGCTGCCGATAGCGCCAGTGGAGCCGATGATGAGGGCGCGGTAGCCGTCGGGCAATGACTGCAAAGAGGTGAACGGGCTTGCGGCGGGTTGAGCTTGAGACATGGCTTGGCTCTGCGGTGAAGGTGTCATTGGGTGGCTTGGCAGGCGGGCTACAGCGCATCGAGCCGCGTGCGCAAGCTGGCCGCATGCTCACGCAGCGCATCGAGTTGCGGGCCCTGCATCTTTTGCAACTGGCGGTACACCATGCCGAGACGAAAGTTGTTGCCCAGCGTGCCCTCATTGCGCGCAAAAAAGTCCCAATACAGCGCGTTGTACGGGCAGGCCCGCTCACCCACTTTTTGCTTTTTGTCGTAGTGGCAGCCGCTGCAGTAGTCGCTCATGCGGTCAATATAGGCGGCGCTGCTCACATAGGGTTTGGTAGCGAGCAGGCCGCCGTCGGCAAACTGGCTCATGCCCACGGTGTTGGGCACTTCCACCCATTCAAAGGCGTCGATGTACACACCCAGGTACCAGCGGTGCACGGCGGCAGGGTCAAGCCCCGCCAGCAGCGCAAAGTTGCCGATGACCATGAGGCGCTGGATGTGGTGTGCGTATGCATCCTGAAGCGACTGGCCCACGGCGTGCTGCATGCAGCGCATTTTGGTCTCACCCGTCCAGAACCATTCCGGCAAGGGTGTGCTGTGGCCGAGGGCGTTGCGCTCGTCGTAGCCGGGCATGTGGGCCCAGTAGATGCCGCGCACGTATTCGCGCCAACCCAATATCTGGCGGATAAAGCCCTCCACCGCTGGCAGGGGCGCGGCGCCTGCGTGGTACGCGGCTTGGGCGCGCTGCACTACCTCATGCGGGCGCAGCATTTTGGTGTTGAGCGCGAAGGACAGCAGGGAGTGAAAGAGCCGTGCGCTCTTGGTGCTCATGGCGTCTTCATACGCGCCAAAGTGCGGCAGCGTGGTGGCGATGAAGTGGTCGAGCCACGCCAGAGCTTCGCCACGGTTCAGCGGCCAGCGCAGTGCGTGGGCCTGCGGGTTGCCAAAGTTCTGAACGCCAGCGGCCTGGATGGTGGCCCACAGGGCGCTGTGGTCATGCGTGGGGCGGGCGTCGGGGGGCAGCGCGGGCGTACCGGGCCAGGGCTTGCGGTTGTCGTGGTCGTAGTTCCACTGGCCGCCTTCGGGCTCACCAGCCTCGTCGATCAGCACGCTGTGGCGCTGGCGCATGCGGCGGTAGAAGTGCTCCATGAGCCACTGCTTGCGGCCCTTAAACACCTCCGCCATTTCGGTGCGGGTGGTGTAGAAGTGCTCGCTGCTGACGGCTTGCACTGCAAAGGCTTGCTCTGCACCCCAGGTGCGCAGTTGCTCGTCCAGCCGCCATTCGTCGGGGTGCTGGTATTGCAGCGTGTGCGCACCGTAGTGGGCCATGAGGGCGGCCAGGTTGTCGGGGATGGACTGGCGGTTGCTGGCATCGTCAATGGCCACATAGCGCACGCGGTGCCCGGCTTCGCGCAGGTGGCGCGCCAAGTCGCGCATGGCGGCAAAAATGGCGAGGATTTTTTGCGCGTGGTGCAGCACGTAGTCGGTTTCTTGCCGCACTTCCATCAGCACGTAGACCACGCCTTCGTCCTGCGTGGCAAACCATGAATGCTCGGGGTTGAGCTGGTCGCCCAGCAGCAGGCGCAGCGTGTGGGCACGCTGTGGGGTGAGGGGTTGTGGCGTGCTCATGCTGTGCCCCACATGCGGCGGTAGCTGCCGTCGGCATCGTGGTCTTGCGCCTGCTTGATGGGGTTGAAGCGGCGGCCCCCGCGCGGGTCCGTGCCGCGACCGGCGATGTAGAGCCAGTTGGCCTGGTTGCTGTACACATCGTAGTCCACCAGTTGCGATTCAAACCACGCTGCGCCTGCGCGCCAGTCACCGCGCAGGTCGTACAGAAGATAGCTGGCTGCCACCTGCCGCAGGCGGTTGCTCAGATACCCGGTGGCGGCCAGCTCGCGCATGGCGGCATCGACCAGGGGCTGGCCGGTATCGCCCCGGCACCAGCGCTCAAAGCCGCGCGGGTTGTGCGGGGCGGGTGGTAGTTCTGACAGGCCCCGCGCCCGGTACAGCGCCGCGCCGTATTGCAGGTGCAGCAGCCGAAAGTAGTCGCGCCACAGCAGTTCAAACCACAGCCAGTAGGTGCCATCGTTCGCGCCGTGGTCGCGCTCGAAGGTTTTCAAGTCGGCATAAATCTGGCGCGGAGACAGCGCACCCGTGGCCAGCCAGGGGGAGAACTTGCTGGAGTAGTCCAGCCCCGTGAGCCCATTGCGCGTGGCCTTGTAGCTGTGGGGCAGCTTGCGGGCCAGGTACTGCGCCAAGTGGGCGAGCGCGGCGGCTTCGCTGCCATCGCACGCAGGTGTGCCGTAGGGGAAGGACGAGCGGGCATCGCTGCCCTGGGGCGGCGCGGGTGACTGGATGCTGGCGGCGCCCTGCTCTGCGCCCACGGCCTGCAAAACGGGCGCGGGCACAACGGGCGGAGGCAACAGTTGGGCGGGTGCTGGCAAAGGAGCGGCGGGGCAAATGCCTGCACGCTCCACCTTTTGGCGGAAAGTGGTGAACACACCGGGCAATTGGTCCACCGGCCACGGCATGCGCGCTGGGGGCAGCAGGCTGCTGTGCCACACAGTGTGCACCTGCAGGCCAGCGGCGCGCAGTGCGGCCACCTCGGCCTGTTCGTAAGGTGCGGCAATGTCTTCGCACACCACGGTTGTGGCACCCACGGCCTTTGCCAGTTGCGGCAAGGCGGTGGCGGGCGGGGCTTGGCAGATGAGCAGTGGGTTGCCCAGCGCGCTCATCTGCCCTTGCAGCCCGCGCAGCGCTGCGGCGGTGAAGGCCTGGCGGTGTGCGCCCACACGGGCAAAGCCCCGTGGCGTGGCTTCATCGGCTGCAGGCAAGCACGCCACGGGCAGCAGGTGCGTGGCACCGCCGGTGAGCGCTGCGTGCAGCGCAGGTTGGTCGTGCAGGCGCAGGTCGTTGCGAAACCAGAACAGCACGGTGCTCATGCGGTGCCCTCATCAGCCCGCCCTGGCGCGCGGCCGCTGCGCTTGCTTTCGCTGCGGCAGCGGTCAGAGCAGTACTTGACCTCGTCCCAAACCTTCTCCCACTTCTTGCGCCAGGTGAACGGCAGGCCGCAGTGTTGGCAGGTCTTTTGCGGCAGGTCTGATTTCTTGCGCATGCGCATGGCAGGCCTGCGAACTTAGCGGGGTTGCAATATCTGCTGCGCCAGCGCGCGGCCGCTCAGCCACGCGCCCTCGACCTTGCCGCCATGAAGCCAGTCGCCGCACAGCCCCACACGCAGGGATGCGTCCCACCAGCTGCCGTGGCTGAGCGGGGCCTCTGTGTCGGCATAGCGCCAGCGGTGCGCGGTGGCCGCCTGCGGTGCGGCGCCACCCAAAGCCACAAATGCAGCAACCAGGGCGGAGGTGACGGTGTCAGCATCGTCTTCGATATGCGCTTCGCTCCACTCGGCGGTGGCATGCAGCAGCCAGGCCTCCGGGCAGGCGCGGCCGGGTTTGCTGCTGTCGCGGGCCGCCCAACGCAGGGGGCCTGTGTTGATGAAGGCGCCGTCCCACGGCAGTGCCAGTGGTGCGGCGTAGCGCAGCATGACAGCCCAGCTGCCGCGCATGCGAACGCTGGCCGCTGTGGCCGCCCCGGCTGGCGCCACCGCGTGGAGCAGCGACACCGCTTGCGGCGCCGGCACCGCCAGAACGACAGCAGCGTAGCGCTGTGCATGCTCGCCGTGCTCGCGCGATGCGATGGTCCAGCCCGCGGCGTCACGGCGCAATTCACACACGGTGGTCTGCCACTGGGCCAGGGCCTGCGGGCCCAGTTGCTGCACCAGCAGCGCGGCAGGCGAGGTCATGCGTGGCGTGCCCACAAAACGCTGCAGGGCTGTGGCGGGTGTGGACCAGGCGCTGCCATCAAAGCTGACCAGGCGGGCATCCCACACCGCGGCCGCGCCGCCGTGCTGCCAACGCTGCACTTCCGCGCGGAACGCCGGGTCGCGTGCCGTGAAGTACTGGGCGCCATGGTCACATTGCCAGGGGCCCAAGGCGTCGTCCGCGCGGCGCGTGCTCATGCGGCCCGACGGGCCCTGGCTTTTGTCGAACACATGCACGGCATGGCCGCCCTGCAGAAGCGCGTGCGCACAGGCCAGCCCTGAGAGCCCCGCACCAACGACGGCGACAGGCAATGCGTTACCGGGCAAGCCGCTCATGACTGCGGGTCTGTGCGCTCATGGGTCACCCAGATGAACGCCTGGGTATCGATGCCCAATGCTTGGGCGCGGGCCACGATCTGGTCGCGCACGGCAGGGGCCAACTGTTTGCTGCGCGACAAGATCCAGCAGTAGCTGCGGTCTGGCCCCACCACCAGCGCCCACTGGTAGTTGCTGTCGAGCGCAGCCACGTGGTAGCCACCATAAAACGGGCCGAAGAACGACACCTTGAGCGAAGCGGTTTGCGGGTCGCCAGTGAACAGCGCCTTGCCGTCCGCCTCGCGCCATGCGTTCTTGCCGGTGTCAAAGCCTCGGTTGAGCACACGCACGCTGCCATCACCCTGGCGCTGGTAGGTGGCCGTCACATCGGTCATGCCGCGCTCGAAAGAATGGTCGAGGCGCGCTATTTCATACCAGCGGCCCTCGTACCGCGCCAGGTCAAACGGAGAAACGGGCGTGATGCCCGAAGGCGGGCTGGTGGACGAGCAGGCGGCCACAGAGGCCACGGCTGCGCCAGCCGCCAGCAGCAAGAGGGTTCTTCGCGCCCGGGAGAAGAGCAGAGTGGTCATAGATTACCAATTGGTCACAAAACAGACCAAATAGTAAATCACCTGTGCGCCTGAGTACACCGCGGGGAGATTGGGGGCAACGGTTGCAGCACTCCACCAATCGGCGGAGAGCCCCGTAAACTTGGGCAATGACCCTCAAGATCACCGTCTACTCCAAGTCCGCCTGCCAGCAGTGCGATTCCGCCAAGATGCTTCTCAAGTCGCGCTCGCTGCCGTTTGAGGAAATCAAGATCGATGACGAGGCCGAACGCCTGGCGTTCTACGCCAAGTGCGGCCCATCGGTGCGGCAAATGCCGCAGATTTTCATCAACGACCAGCGTGTGGGCGGCCTGGCCGGGCTGCAGGCCGCGCTGGCTCAGATCGGCGCCTGAGCGCCGCCTGCACTTGAACAAGGCCTACCTGCTGCTGGCCGTGGCGATCGTGGCCGAGGTGATTGCCACCAGCGCGCTCAAGGCGTCCGATGGCTTTACGCGGTGGGTTCCCAGCGCCATCGTGGTGCTGGGCTACGGCGTGGCGTTTTATTGCCTGTCGCTCACTTTGCAGACCATTCCCACGGGCATTGCCTATGCCATCTGGTCGGGCGTAGGCATCGTGCTGGTCTCCCTGATCGGGTGGACCGTGTTTGGCCAGACGCTGGACGGCCCGGCGCTGGCAGGCATTGGCTTGATCCTGGCGGGGGTGCTGGTGATCAACCTGTTTTCACGCTCGGCGCCGCACTGAGACAGCGCGAGCGCCCCTGGCATCGCTGATCTCGTGCTCTTGCTTATTGCCATTGCCTCTTGCGTTTCTTCGGTGCAGTTGCGTCAGTGCGAGTGCGCCAGGGCCTCGCTGCGCTGCAGGAACCCATCCACCAGCGCATAGTGCTCGGGCACATTGAGCGCAGGGGCATGCCCGCAGCCGGGCACTTCCACCACGCGGGCCAGGCCCCGCGCGCCAGGGCCGCGTGTCAGCATCTCGGTGGTGGTTTCGCGCAGCACCAGGTCGGAATCCACACCGCGCAGGCAGAGCACGGGGATGTCGAGCGCGTCGTAGTGGTCCCAGATCAGGTAGTCGTTGGCGTGGTGCGTGAACTGCTGCACCATGGCCGGATCGTAGTGCGGCGTCACACGGCCGTCAGGCAGGCGGCGCGTGCTGGTTTCCGTCAGCAGGCGCCACTGCACATCGCTGAGCCAGCCATAGGGCAGGTACACCTGCCTGAAAAAGGCCTCCAGTTCCTGCACGGTATCGAACGCGGGTGGATTGCCCGCATAGGCCTTGATGCGCGCGAGCGCCGCGTCGGCCAGGCGCGGGGCGTTGTCGTTGAGCAGCAGGCTCTGAATGCGGCCTTTGAGCTGCGGCTCGAACAGGCCTGACGCACACACCGTGCCGATGGCCCCACCCATCGACGTGCCCACCCAGTGCGCAGATTCAATGCCCAGCTGATCGAACAAGCTGGCCGCGATGCGCGCATAGAACGACAAGCGGTATTCGTCTTGCGGCGCGCGCGCCCACTGGCTCAGGCCCCTGCCAAGGGTGTCGGGGCAGATCACCCGGTAGCGCGATGCCAGGTGGGCGGCCAGCGGGTCCATGTCGCGCCCAGTGCGCGCCAGGCCGTGCCACGCAATCACCACGGGAGCGTCCGGCGCGCCCCACTCCGTATAGTGGATTTCATAGCCGGCGCAGGTGAGGTAGCGCGAGGAGGGAGACATGATGGCGACCTTGTGGAACGGTAAAAATGAAAGAGACCGGCTTATTTCATGAGCCGGCCATTGCTGCCAATGACGGTGACCTCGACATAACGCGAGCCGATGCGGTTAGTGGGCGAGTACCCCAGCGTGATGCCGCCGAGGTCGTAGCTCTGCAGAGATTCGAGCGCCTTGACGACCTTGGTGCGCGTGGGTGCAGGGCCTGCACGGCGCAGCGCCTCGACCAGCACCTTGGCGCCCAGGAACTGTTCGAAACTGGTGTAGTTGACCTCGGCGTCGGGCGCGTATTTCTTGAGCAGCGTCTGGTATTCGCGCACCACGGGCAACTGCGGCCGGTAGGGGTACGGCACCACCTGGCTGATGCCCAGGCCGTGCGCGTTTTTCAGGCCCGCCAGCTTGACCAGCTCGGTCGGGTCCACCACTGAAATGTTGTAAAGCTGCGCGCCCCCGCCCTGCTCCCGGTAGCGCTGGATGAACGCCGCAGCGGGCTTGTTCACCGCAATCATGATGACGGCGTGCACATCGGCCGACTTGATGGCCTTCACGGCGTCATCCACCTTGTCGGTATTGCGCTCGTACCCGGCGGACACCACCAGCTTGAGGTTGCGCTTGGCCAGCGCGGCCTCCACACCAGCCAGCCCTGCTTTACCGAAGCCATCGTCCTGGTACATCACGGCGACCCGGTTCATGCCCAGAGTGGTGAGCTGCTGAACCATGTGCTCGGCCTCGTCGGCATAGCCAGCCCGCACGTGGAAGATCCAGGGGTTGAACGGGCTGCGCAGCGATTCGCCACCGGTGTACGGCGCCACCAGCGCAGCACCGCCCTGCTCGAGCACGCCGTCGGCCAGCAGTTGCGTGATGTTGGCCGTACCGGCAAAGCCGTACAGCGCCACCACCTCGGGCCTGGCCAGCATCTCGCGCGTGCGTGCCACGGTGTCGGCCACCTTGTAGCCGTCATCCACCACCGCCTGGCGGATGGTGGCGCCGTGCACGCCGCCCTGGGCATTCACCCAGTCGAAATAAATCTTGCCGCCCAGCACCATCTGTGCCCCCGTGCTGGCAAGCACACCCGACAGCGGGGCGACTTGCCCCACCACCACCTCGGCGGCCTGCAGGGAGGGCGTTGTGGCGCCAGCCCAGACCACCGCGAACGCTGCCGCCATGCGGCGGCTCCATGTTGTGACGTTGTCCATATCGATTGACCTTGTGTGGATTGGGTTTGCAACCGCTTCCCTGCACACCGGCCACGCGCCACCTGCCGCGCAGGGATCAGACCCGGGCGTGCTGGTGGGTGCGCGTGCGCGTGCGCTTGCTCGTGTGCGGGGATGCGGCGGTGACGTGGTGTCGTGCAAAGCTCCTTGGGGTCAGTCGGGGATGGAGATGGCGCCCGCCGTGATGGCGATGGCGTTGGCGCTCACCGG
>JBCNOJ010000077.1:0-14237 GCA_039593925.1 Acidovorax sp. | reverse complement strand
GCCCACGGTAGTGGTGATGTCCAGCGTGTCGCCGCCCACCAGGCCGCCGGGCGGGTGCACCAGCACGTTGTGGCAGATGGCGTCGCCCTCGGGGTACAGGCTTTGCAGGATGCGCAGCGGCCCGTTGTGCTCGTAGCGGGCGACGGTGCGGGCGTTGTGCTCTGCCGTGTAGTCGAGCTGAAGGCGGGCGTGCCAAGGCATGGGGTGATGGTCTGCTACGAAATGAGTAGCTGATTATGCCCTGCAGGCAAGCGGTAGAGGCCTACGGGTGGGTGCACGCCACCCGTTTTGTCTACGCTGTTTGGCGTACGGGTGTCTGCGCAGGCGCCTCCACGGGGGCTGTCGGTTCGGCCGTGTACCAGCTGCGCAGCTTGCCGGGGTTGAGCAGGCCTTGCGGGTCAAAGCGGCGCTTCATGCCCACCACGGCGGGGTCCAGGTTGTTCTGTTTGCCGTCCTCCACGATGTACACGTGTGGATTGTTGATCTGCACGCCGTGGTCGCGGTAGATCTGCATGATCTGGTTCAGGCGCTCCTCGGTGGTGTAGCGGATGATCTGCAGGCCGCTGCAGTTGAAGGCGCCCTCCTTGGTGCGCAAGAACTCCAGGTGCATCATCACCTCGCCCTTCAGCGCTGCCTCCAGCGCCTTCACCTGCTTGAGGCGGTGCATGGGGTTAAAGCCGCTCTGGATGTAGGTCAGGCCCTTGTCCACCTTGAGTGCATGCAGGGTGGTGTGGTTCCAGGTGTATTCGAGCAGCGTCTTGTGGCTGCTGGCCACTTCGTCAGCCGTCTTGCGGTAGGTGACCTGGCCGCCGTGCTGGGCCACCATGTCGCGCATTCCGGCTTCGGAGTGCGGTGCCACCAGCAGCAGCACGGCATGCTGGTTGGCGGGCAGGTGCTCTGCCAGGCTGGTGAAGTACTGCGGGATGGGGGCGGCCACAAAACACACCTCTTTTTTCTCCAGCCCGGGTGCGCTGCCAAAGCGGTCGGCAAACTCCAGCGCGGCGTCGAACTGCTCGAAGGTGGCGATGCATTCGGTCCACTCCACGGCAGGGGTCAGGGCCACTTCCAGCTCCAGAACGATGCCGTTGGTGCCGTAGGTGTGGTGCAGCAACATGGCCTCTGGGCCGCGCAACTCGATGACTTGGGGCTCGGGCTCCACCGTCATCGCACGCACGGCCAGCACGTTGCCGGGCGCGGCCAGCGGGCCGTGGTTGATGGAGCCTGCGCCCCCAAAGCCGCCGCCAAACAGCCCGCCCAGCGTGGCGCTGCGGTAGGTGCTGGGCAGCCAGCGCAGCTCTTGCCCGTGCGGCTTGGCCTGCGCGTCAAAGTCTGCCAGCCGGATGCCAGACTGCGCGCGGCCCACGCCGCCGCGCACCCAGCCAAATGCGTTGTAGCCCGACAGGTCCAGGATCACGCCGCCGTGCAGCGGCGTACTCTGGCCGTAGTTGCCGGTACCGCTGCCGCGCACGGTGAGGGGGATGCCCGCGCTGGCGCAGGCGGCTACTACCTGGCGGATTTCTGCTTCGGTGCGTGGGCGCACGGCGATGTCGCCTCGCTTGCCTGCCAGGTCTCGCTTGAGCACGGGGCTGAACCAGGCAAAGTCCTGCGAGAGGCGGCCCACTCGCAGCGGGTCGGCGATCCAGTCCAGGTCGGGCAGCAGGTCGAGCAGTTGTTGGGCGGTGGTGGTCATGTCGGTATCTCCTTGGCCGCTGGCGGCCGTTTTAGGCAAAAGGAAGCCCTTGCCGCGCGCCAGTGGCTGCGCGCGGTGTGTTGGCGATGGGGTTGAAAGGTCTAGTCGTGCGACGTTTCGCTGGCGTGCCAGCCGCCCAAGGCGACGCGTGTGAGCCATGCCATCAGCACGAAGAGCGCGACGCCAGTGAGTGAAATCAGCAGCAGCGCAGCAAACATGCGCGGGATGTTGAGCTGAAAGCCTGCCTGCAGGATCTGGTACGCCAGCCCTGCACCCTGGCCCCCGGTGCCCGCCACAAACTCCGCCACCACGGCGCCGATGAGCGCCAGGCCACTGGAGATGCGCAGCCCGCCAAAGAAGTAGGGCAGCGCGCTGGGGATGCGCAGGCGCAGCAGCGTCTGTAGTCGCGTGGCACGGTTGAGCTGAAAGTAGCTTTGCAGATCCGGCTCCACACTGCGCAGGCCCAGTGTGGTGTTGCTGATGATGGGGAACAGAGCGACCAGTGCGGCACAGATCACCATCGACGCCGTCGGGTCCTTGACCCAGATGATGATGAGCGGCGCCACGGCCACGATGGGCGTGACCTGCAGCAGCACGGCGTAGGGGAAGAGCGCGGTCTCGATGCGTTTGCTCTGAACAAACAGGAACGAGATGAGCACGCCCGCCACCGTGGCCACCACAAAGGCCAGCACCGTGATCTTGACGGTGACCCACAGCGAGCCGCCCAGGGCGGCCCAGTCGGTGAACAGCGTCTTCATCATCAGGATGGGTGAGGGCACCAGGTAGGGCGGTAGCTCCATGGCCGTGACCAGGCCCTGCCACAGTGCGATCAGCACCAGGCCAACCAGCACGGGGTAGACCACGCGCTGCACGCGGGGCTGGGCCATGAGCGGCGGGCGTTTGGGCGTTGTCTTGGTGGCAGGTTTTGCAGCGACTGGTGCAGGCGCCGAGCGCGGGGCGGCTGCGGGGTGGCCGGTGACCACGGGCGACGCCATGGGTGCGGAAGGGAAGGGGGTGCTCATGCCACGGTCTCCTCGGTGTCCACGCTGGCGCGCAGCAGGCTGTCTTGCAGCAGCTTGGCGTAGCGGCTGAATTCGGGCGACACCATGAAGTCGGCCGTGCGGGGGTAGGGCGCGTCGATGCGGAACTCTTCGACCACGCGACCGGGGCGCGCGGCCATCATGACCACGCGGCTGGAGAGGAACACCGCCTCGTGGATCGAGTGCGTCACAAAAATCACGGTGAGCTTCTTCTTGCGCCACAAGTCGAGCAGGTCGGCGTCGAGCTTGTGGCGCGTGATTTCGTCCAGCGCGCCAAAGGGCTCGTCCATCAACAGCAGGTCGGGCTGGGTGACCAGGCCGCGCGCAATCGATACGCGCATCTGCATGCCGCCCGACAGCGCACGGGGCAGCGCTTTCGCGAATTTGGAAAGGCCCACAAGCGCCAGCGCCTCGGTCACTCGCGCATCCGCCTCGGCGCGCGGCACGCCTGCCAGGTCCAGCGGCAGCCGCACATTGGTCTGCACGCTGGCCCAGGGCATGAGCGTGGGCGACTGGAAAACGAAGGCCATCTTCTTGCCGCTTTCTTCCAGCTGCGCCACGGGCTTGCGCCACAGGTGCAGGCGGCCGTCCGTGGGCTCCAGCAGGCCCGCCACCATTTTCAGCAGCGTGCTCTTGCCGCAGCCCGAGGGGCCGAGCAGGGTGACGAATTCGCCTTCCTCGATGGTCAGTTCCACCGGCAACAGGGCCTGGGTGCCGTTGGGGTAGGTTTTTTCGGCAGAGAGCACCTCCACGGCGGGCGTGGAATAGGTGCCTGGCGTTGAGGCCGGCGCCAGCGGTGGGGAGTCAGCAGGGGATGTCATGGTCGCCTTTCGATGGATGCGGCCGTCGTCTGGGGTGCGGCAGCTGTTTCAGGGCTGGGGCGGCAGCGGAGGGAACGTGTACTCAACCGGGCCTCACCCCACCCACCGTTCGGGCTGAGCTTGTCGAAGCGTCGTGCTGTGCTTCGACAGGCTCAGTGTGAATGGATGGGGTGGGTGTCGGCAGCCAATGGGTTGAATCAGGGAAGAACCTTGAGGTTCTTTACGAACGACGTGGTGTAGGTGTCAGCCAGCTTCACCTTGGCAGGGTCGATGAGCTTGGCCTCCACCAGGAAGTCGTAGCTGGCCTTGGCACGCGCGTCGGTCATGATGCCGATGCCCATGGTGGCGGCATCGCCGCCCGTGGCCATGCCCATTTCCTTGAGCTTGGCCACGCTGTAGGCGAGCTGCTCGTCGGTCATGTTGGGGTTGTCCTTCTTGATGAGCGCGTTGGCGGGGGCCGGGTCGGCCAGGTAGCTCTTCCAGCCTTCCATCGACGCCTTCACAAACGAGGCAACGGCGGCGCTGCGGTCCTTCACCGTCTTTTCCATGCACGAGATGGTGGTGGCATAGGCGGGGTAGCCCTGGTCGCTGAACATCAGTGTGTTGGCCTTGACGCCCGCCTTGGCAATCGCAAACGGCTCGGAGGTCAGGTAGCCCTGCTGGGCGCTGTTCTTGTCGGCGACGAAGGGCTGGATGTTGAAGGTGTAGGGGCGGGTCTGCGAATCGGTGAAGCCGTACTTGGCCTTGAGCCAGGGCCAGTAGCCGCGCTGGGCCGACGAGGCGATCAGGATGGTCTTGCCCTTGAGGTCTTCGAACTTCTTCACGTCCTCGTGGGCGATGAGTACCTGCGGGTCTTTCTGGAACACGGCCGCCACGTTGACCACGGGCACGCCGCCTTCACGCATCTGGATCATCTGCAGGTCGCTCGATCCCATCACGCATTCGGCCTGGCCTGCGGCCATCATCTGCACGATGTTGACCTGCGGTCCACCCATCTTGATGGTCACATCCAGCCCGTACTTCTTGTACAGGCCCGTGGCCACCGCCTGGTAGAAGCCGCCATGCTCGGCCTGCGCGTACCAGTTGGTCATGTAGGTGAACTTTTCCTGCGCGTGGGCAGTGCTCGACATGGTGCCGACGGCACCAACAGCGAGCAGCGCGGCTGCACCAAGTTTGGAAAGGCGGGAGGCGGTCTTCATCATGGTGGTACTCCGGTAGGGGGTGGAGGTGGAACGAAGGGACAACGAAGGGAAAGGCGAAAAGGATTGGCAGTGGCGTTCGCAGGTTTCAGGCCAGTGCGGACGGGTGCTCGATGTGCCCGGTGTGATGGGCACGGCCCCAGGTGGGCTCAGCGCGCGGTGCCCACTGCAGCTTGTGCAGCTCGGTGATGGCGGCGGCCCAGCTTACGGCCAGCGATTCGAGGATGGCGTGGCCCTGCTCGGCCGTGGCGGGCAGCGGGTCGCCAATGATTCCGCTGGGGCCAAAGTCGCGTGCGCTCCAGGCGCAGGCGGGGCGGCCGTCGGGCGAGAGCAGTGGCGAATCAAAAACGGGCGGGTAGTTGACCACCGCGCGCTCCATGTGCACGGTCTCGGGGGCCAGGGCCAGCATCAGTGCGGTTTCGCCGTGGCCCGCATGCATGGCCAGGCGTTTTTCCTTGTCGGAGAGGAACTGGCCCGCCACATGCGGCACTCGCCAGGTGAAGCTGGGCACCACGATGAAGTCGCCATGGCGCAGCCGCAGCTCGCGGGCGCACATCTCCATCACCTGCGGCTGGCCGCCGTGGCCGTTGACGAACAGCAGCTTGCGAAAACCCGCGCGGTATACCGACTCGCCCACCTCGTTCATGGTGGCCAGCAGGGTCTCGCCGCTGAGCGTGACGGTGCCAGGGAAGTGCAGGTGCTCTTCGGACTTGCCGTAGGTGATGGGGGCCATGGCAAACGCAGGCACCTCAGCGGGCAGGCGGGCCAGCGCATGGCCCACCACGCCGGCGCTGATGACGGTGTCCACCGCACACGGCAGGTGCGGGCCGTGCTGCTCGGTCGCGCCTGTGGGCAGCACGATGACGGTGTTTTCCTTGTCGGGCAGGTCGGCGATCTCGGTCCAGCTCAGGTAGGGCAGGTAGCGGTGGGGCGGGTTGTAGCCGTGCAGCATGGGTGGGTCTTTCGTTGTGAGCGCGGATGGAGGTCGTCGGTTGGAGGTATGGGCAGTCAGCAGGTCTTTGCTATGGGCGATGTCGTGGTCAGGGCCGCCGCGCAAGGGCCGCCCCGCCGCACGGGCGGCGTCCCCTTTGGGGGGAAGGCGCGAAGCGACTCAGGGGGGACTTCCTCTCACTGGCAGATAGGCCGTGGCTTCGACCTCAATCAGGATGTCGGGCGTGGGCAACATGCCGCTCACCTCCACCACGGTGGATGCGGGGGGATCGCCGGGGAAGAACAGCTTGCGCACGCGGCTGTACTGCGGGAACTGGTCCAGGTTCTTGAAGTACTGCACCAGCTTGAAAACGTCGGACATCTGGCCGCCCGCGGCCTCGATGGTCTGCCGGATGCGGTCGAGCACATACCAGCTCTGCGCGAGGATGGGACCCTCCTTGATGTCGCTGCTGAACTCGCCCGTGCGGCCAATCAGCGTGGCGGCCTCATGCGGGATGTCGTCGTAACCGCGCACGATGCGGCTGGCGGCGGGGTCCACGGCGATGATCCCGCTGAGGTAGATGAAGTCGCCTGCGCGGCGCCAGGCAGCGTAGCGGGCCAGGGGCTGGGCGATACCCGGTGCAGGTGCGTTTGCGGTTGCAGGTGTGGGGCTCATGCGGGGCTCTTTGCGGAATCGATGGTGGGCACTTGGGTGGGCGTATTGGTGGGTGTGTGCCAGGCAGCCGGCGCATGGCCGCTGGCGACGCGGCCCTGGCGCAGCACCACGCGGCCCTGCGCGCCCTGTGTGCGCGATGGAAAGCCCCAGTGGTCGGCCTGGGTGAAGACCAGCAGGTCGGCCACCGTGCCGGGCTGCAGGGGCAGCGCGGTGGTGCCAGTGCAGCCGACGCGCAGCCAGTCGGTGCGGCACAGCGATTCGCTCCACCGGTCGAAAGGTGCCTCCAGCTGCGCCGCCAGCACGCCAGTGGCCAGGGCCTCCAGCGGGTCGAAGCTGCCCACAGCGCAAAACGGGTCTTGCACGTTGTCACTCGCCACCAGCACCGGGATGCCGCGTGCACGGGCTTCCTTCACCAGCGTCAGACCACGCTGGCGCGGTGTGCGGCCGGTGGTGGCGTCCTGCAGCAGCAAGTTGGTGATGGGCAGCGTGACCAGGGTGATGGGGCTTTGCGCTACGGCGTCGAGCGTGGCGAGGGCGGTGGCCTCGTCCTGTGCCGCCAGCGCGCAGGTGTGGCCGCAGACCACATGGCCTTCGAAACCCAGCTCCTTGAGCAGTGCGGCGGTGGTCGCCAAGCCCTGGGCGCCGGGGTGCAGTTCTTCATCCACATGCAGGTCCACGTTCAGGCCGTGATGTTGTGCGGCTTCCAACAAGTGGCGCAGCGCCTGCCGGTCCCAGTTGGTGGAATGCACAAAGCCGCCCAGCAAGGCGCCGGCGCCGCTCGCAGCCACGGTGGCGGCTAGCTGCATGGCGGCGCTGCGGTCTGCGTACAGGTGCAAGGGGACCAGGCTCACGCGCTCCAGCGTGATGCGATCGGCCCAGTCATGGGCCAATGCGCGCAACACGTTCCAGGCCAAGGGCTGTGAGTCGGGCTCCCACCAGTCGCAGTGGGTGCGCAGGTGCACGGTGCCCGCGTCGTAGGCCCATTGCAGCGCTCGGCTGGCGCGGGCGTGGATGTCGGCTTCGGTCCAGCCCTGGCGGTCCACCATCATGGCCTCGATGGCGCCCAGCAGGCCGGGTTTGACCACGCCCATGCGAGGCAGGGTGAAGGCCTTGTCCAGGTGGGTGTGCGCATCCACCAGGCCGGGCAGCACCAGCGCGCCCGCCACGTCCCACACCGTGCCGTGGGGCGCAGGCTGGGTGCCGTGGGGCAGCACCTGCACGATGCGGCCCTGGGCCAGGTGCAGGTCGGCCAGTGCGGGCTGGTGGCCCTGCTGCGGCCACGCCGCGGGCAGCAGCCAGCGCGGCAACCGGGCGCGCAGGATATGGTCGGGAGTGCTGGATGCGTGCATGCCGTGGCCCTTAGAAACTGGTCTTATGCAAAGCGCGCCATGGCCTGGCCAACGCGGGCCTTGAATGCCGCAAGCCGGGGTGGTGTGGCCACGTTCATGTGGTAGTAGGCGTGGTAGTCCACCCGCGCCTTGCCACCGGTGAGCAGGCGCATGTAGCGGGTGATGGACTTGCGCGGCGGGTCGCCCATGAACAGGGCCGTCCAGCGGGGGCGGCCGTAGGTGACCACGGCGGAGATGCGCTTGATGTGCGTGAGCGAGGGCTTGACGTTGTGCGGGTCGCTGATGTCAAAGGCCACGCCGGGCATGAGCACGCGGTCGAAAAAGCCCTTGAGCATGGCGGGCATGCCAAAGCACCAGGTGGGAAAGCAGAACACCACCGCCTCGGCCCAGAGCAAGCGGTCCACGTAGCCCTGCACGGGCAACTGGTTGCTGGGCACCTCGTGGTAGCCCAGGCGCTCCTCGCGTGTCATCACGGGGTTGAAGCCCTCGGCGTACAGGTCGCAGTCGTCCACCTCATGGCCCGCGCCGCGCAGCTGGTGCACCACCTCGGTGTGCAGTGCGGCGTTGTAGCTGGTCTCTACCGGGTGGCAATAGATCACGAGGATGCGCATGGCGGGGGTCCTTCGGGTGGGTGGATGGGGGGCCTAGAGGTCCAGCGTCAGCGTGGTGCTGTGGCTGCGTGCGCAGCACACGGCAACGTGGGTGGCTTGCTCTGCGGCGCTCAGGCAGCTGTCGCGGTGGTCGGGTTCTCCGTCCAGCCAGCGGGTCACGCAGGTGCCGCACACGCCCTGCTCGCACAGCGTTTCCAGCGGCACGCCTGCGAGCTGCAGCACGTCGGCCATGCTCTCGCCGGGGCCAACAGGCAAGCGCATCTGGCTGCGCTGCAGGATCAGCTCGAACGTGTGTTCTGTGCGGGTGGCGGTAGCGGTGTCAGGGGTTGTCTGCATTGTTTGACCATGTGATTTGATCGTTTGGTCAAACTATTGCAAAGGCTGTGCCAGCCACAAAAACCAGTCAAATGTCTTTGTGGTGGATCAACGTGGCCTTGTTGCGGCTGATTGGCGCCGCTTGCTGGTGCGCATCACGCCCCGCAGGCCCTTTAGTGCGTAGACCATGCCCAGAAATGGGCATGGGGCTTTAGTCTGGTGCGAGGCCGCAGCCCAGCAGCACAAAGCTGGTGAGTTCGCGCACGATGGGCTCGCGGTCGATGGGTTCATCGGGCGCCAGGCCCAGCATGATGTGCACTTGCGCGCCGTAGTCGGCGTAGTGCTGCGTCATGCCCCAGATCTGCATGAGCAGCAGAGTGGGGTTGACGGCGCGCATGCGGCCTTCAGAAATCCAGCGGTTGATGAGGTCCACCTTCTGCTGGGTGGACTTGACGGCCACGGGCCAGTATTTGCCCAAGTTGCGCCCACCGCCCAGCACCTCGGTGGTGAAGATGCGCGACAGGCCCGGGTTGTCCAGCGCGTAGTCGAGCTTCTTGCGAACGTAGCTGCTCAACACCTTCTTGGGATCGTCGCTGTTGCTGTCAAAAATGAAGGCGCCCGACCAGCCGTTGAGCACCGAGTACAGCAGCTCTTCGTACAGCTCTTCCTTGCTGCTGATGTAGTAGTGCAGCTGGGGCTTGGTCAGGCCCGCGCGCTCGGCAATGGCCTTGGTAGATGCACCCTTGAAACCATGGCGGCTGAACTCGGCAATGGCCGCTTCGCGAATGGCACCCAGGATGCGTTCACGGCCTTGTTTGGCGCGGCTCAGCAGTGCGCCAGAGGCAGCTTCGGCTTCGGATTCGGTCATGGTGGTGTGCAAGCGTGGTGATCGGGCAATGGCGCGGCGCAGATTCTGCCTGCTGCCGCAGGCTTTCAGTGGCAGGGTTCAGGTCTTCCAGAACCCAACATGGGGTGCGCTGGCTTCTTCGATCAGCGCGGGGCCAATGCATTCGATGGCGTGGGGGGAGGCCGCAAACACGTCGCGGCACGACAGCTCCGCATCACGCTGCTCGGCGCGTTCACCACGGAACACGCGAAGCCGCACCGCGTCAATGCCGAACACCACACGCCCGATGCCCGACCAGAAGATGGCCCCCGCGCACATCACGCAGGGTTCCGCCGACGAGTAGAGCGTGGCTTGGGCCAGAGCATCGCGGCTGATGCGCGGGCTGAGCTGGCGCACGGCGTTGGTTTCCGCATGGCCGGTGCAGTCGCCCGTTTCTGTGGTGTTGCAATACGCCTCGGCCAGCAAATCGCCATTGGCACCGATGACCACCGCGCCAAACGGGCGGTTGCCGCGCGCCCGTGCTGTGCATGACCAGGCGATGGCTTGGCGCAGGTAGGTGCCGTCGGTCTCGTTCAGGGGCGCGGGATCGTCCAGGTGGCTGGGGGATGCAGACAGCAGGGCATGCATGGGTTGTCTCCGTAGCGTGATGGGCAGTGATGAATGGCTGAATGTTGTGGAGCGATGGTGGTCGGTCTTTGCACCCACCGTTGCTTTGGGGGTGCGATATGCATTTGGCATGCCAATAACAATGTGTGACATGTGCGCATACCTTTTCAATGCGCCTGCTGCGCAGCGCCTGGGCATTCTTCTTGCAAGGCGTTTTGCAAGAGTAGAAGCGTTCACTGAATGGCCCGCCCTGCGGCATGCAAGGGGGCCAGGGCAGCCGGAAATTGCTCTTGAAGCCCGCTCCATGCGCAGCGCCATGGTGCTGCGTCGGGCTTCAGGAAACGCCGGCATTCAGCCGCATGGCACCCGCCCTGCCGATTGCCCCGATGACTGAAGTCCGATGGCCCATGGCGTGATAGCCCGATGGAGCGGCATGACCTGTCCATCACTTCATCTTCAGGAGAACCGCATGACTACAGCCACCACACCCTACGACCTCGACGAGCTGCAAAAGGAAACGCGCATGGGCGCAATGGGCTCGGAGACCGGTGCTCGAGAAATCCGCCGCATCGATCTGTCAGACTTTGCGCAGCGCAAGGCCGAGATCGCCCAGCAGCTCTGGGATGCTGCCGTTGACGTCGGCTTTTTCCAGATCGTCCACCACGGCATCGACCTGAACGAAGTGCGAAATGCCTTCGCCATGACCGAGCGCTTCTTTGCGTTGCCCGATGCGGTGAAAGCCCAGTACCCGCTCAAGAAAGCGCTGAACGTGGGATGGGAAAGCCGAGCGCAGGTGCGGCCTTCTACTGGCACGCCGGACCAGAAAGAGTCCTACCAGATCACCCGCCCGCACATGGCGGGCCTGTGGCCCACCGATGGCGAGCTGGCGGGCTTCCAGTCCACCATGCTGGCTTTTGAGGGCCAATGCTGGCAGGTGGCCATGCAGGTGCTGTCGTGTTTCGCCTGGAAGCTGGGCTTTGACGAAGGCTTTTTCGAGCGCGCGCACGACCCTGCGCAGACCAGCTACCAAAGCACCCTGCGCCTGCTGCATTACTTTGCCACGCCGCCTGAGCAGCAGGCCAGCCTGGGCTTGTGGCGCGCAGGTGCGCACACTGACTTCGATTGCCTGACCCTGCTGTTTCAGCGGCAGGGGCAGGGCGGCTTGCAGGTGTGCCCCGGCAAGGAGATGGACACGCAGGCATGGACGTCGGTGCAGCCCGACGAAGAGGCCATCACCTGCAACATTGGCGACATGCTGATGCGCTGGAGCGATGACCAGTTGCCCAGCAACTTCCACCGTGTGAAGAACCCGCTGCCGGGTGAGTACATCGGCCCACGTTACAGCATGGCGTTCTTCGCCCAGGCCAACCGCGACGCCATCATTGAAGGGCCCGCCAAGAAATACCCAGCCATTGCAGCGGGCGACTACCTGAACCAGCGGGTGGCAGCGAACTTCAAGGCTTACTGAAGAAGGGCATCGCCAACGCGCAAAGGGCCTGCGGGGGCAAGCTTGTCGCCCCGCAGTCCTTTTCACGCTGTGCTGCGAGGCGCGACGACGGCACTCAACCGAAACACGTTGTCCTCGGGGTCGGCCAGCACGGCCTGCCATTGGCCGTAGTAGGTGGCATAGGGCGGCTTGATGACCTCACCGCCCAAAGGTTTTACCCGCGCGCTGGCACCCTCCACGGCGCCCGGCGTATCCAGCATGAACGTGGCGTAGCCTGTGACGGTGCGCGGGGGCGGTGCGGTGGTGCTGGGTTCCCGGTCGGCCAAGCCCAGCAGAGCGTAGGCATCGGGTGCGTTGAACCCCAGTTGAAAGCTCTCGGTCTCCACCGCGCGGTAGATGGGAGAGCGTGTGCCCGGCGCCTCGGGCAGGTGCAGCAGGGCCTGATAGAAGTGCAACTGGGCTTCCATATCGCGGCACAGAAGGTTGAACCAGAGTTTCATGCCATCACCGCCGTTGCAGATGATGATGCTGTGCCATTGCCATAGGTCTTGCGGTACATGGCTTGCAGGTGTTCGCCCACCGTGCACGGCTCAAAGCGTGGCACCTCGCCCACGGGCACGCAGGTGGGTACAGGAACCACCTGCGCCTCGTAGTCGGGCGTGTAGAAAAACGGAATAGAGTGACGCGCTGCACCGCCGCTGTGCACGTTGCGCACGCGGTGTGGGTTCGACCGGTACAGCCCATTGGTCCAGCGCGGAATCATGTCGCCCAGGTTCACCACCAGTGCACCGTCCACAGGGGTTGCCGCGGCCCACTCGCCGCTGGGCAGCTTGACCTCCAGCCCGCCATGGCGGTCTTGCGCCAGCAGCGTGATGGCGCCCCAGTCGGTGTGCTCACCGGCCCCAAAGGTCAGGGCGTCGGCGCATTCCGGGTGCGGTGGGTAGCGCAGCAGGCGCAGTGTCAGCATGGGGCTCTGGTGGGTATGGTCAAAGTAGCTTTCTGGCAGACCCAGCGACAAGGCCAGCAGCTGCATCAGCCGCAATGCCAGCTGCTGCATGGCCGCGATGTACTCGCGGCTTTGATCGGCGAGCGCAGGCAACGCTTGCGGCCACTGGTTGCTGCCATACGAGTGGTAGCCGCGCAGCACGTACGGGTGGTCGGCCGCGTACTCGATTCCACAGTAAAAGCTCTCCTTCAGGTCGGGGCGGGCGCTTGCGTCCAAGGTCTGGCCGCCCAGGCTTTCGTAGCCGCGCATGGACGGCGATCGGTGTAGTGAGATGGCTTCCTTGTCCGCCAGCGGCAGGTCGAAGAACTGCTGCGCGAGCGCAAACTGGCTTGCGACCAGCTCCCGTGGAACGCCATGGTTCAGCACGTAGAAGAACCCCGGGCCCGTGCATGCTGCACGTAGCTGAGATGCGACCTTGTCCACCGCCGCACTGCCCGGCACGCCGGGCTGCAGCGCACCGGTCAAGTCGATGAGGGGAATGCCCATGGTGGCCTCCCACTCAGGCCTTGAGCTTGCGGTCGGAGGCCGCAGGTAGAAAACGGTCGGTCCAGATGTCTGCCACCGCCAGACTGCTTTTGAGGCCAAAAGCGGCCACCGTTTCATCGATGGTGGCCTGCAGACGGGCCGGGGTGGCAGCGCCCCAGCCGTTGGCGCGTGTCTCGGCGGTTTTCATGGTGCCGTCCACGATGAGCTGCAGGCGCTCCAATTCAATCGACTCATTGGCCAACGGCTCGCGTGCCTTGATGGCGGCTGCACCCGCCTTGGGGTCGGCCATGGCTTCGATCCAGCCGCGCGTGGTCGCCTTAACGAAGGCTTTCATCGCATCGGGCGATTCCTGCATGCTCTTGGGGCTGGCGATCAGGCCGTTGCCATACGACTTCATGCCGTAGTCCGAGAACCGGAATACGGTGAGTTGCTCGGGCCCCATGCCGCGCGCTTTCAGGTTGAGCAGGCCGGTGAAAAAGAAGTAGGCCGCTGCATCGAAGTCGCCTTTGACAAAGCGGGTATCGCCGATGTCAGGCGCCACGTTCTCCCACTTCACGCCGCCCGGCTCAAACCCCTGTGCCTTGGCAAACACTGGGAACAGCTTGCGCGATGCGTTGAAGGGCTGGCCCAGGATGGTCTTGCCGGCCAGGTCGGCGGGCTTCTTGATCGGGCCGTCCTTGCGCACCATCACCGCGTTGGGATTCAGGTCGTATTGAATGGCCACCGCTGCGAGTTTGGCTTGTGGGTTGACGGTGTTGAACTCGATCATGGTCGCCAGGTCGGCCGAGGCCACGTCGTAGGCACCACCCGCCACCAAGCTGATGGCCGATGCCGAGCCATTGCCGGTGTCGATGGCGACATCCAGGCCTGCATCCTTGTAGTAGCCACGCTGCTGCGCCAACAGGAAACCTGCGCCAGAGGCCTCTATTTTCCAGCCCAGGTTGAACTTGAGTTTTTGCAAATTGCCCTGGGCGAAAACCAGGGGAGAGCCCGCACCGACAAAGGCTGCGGCACCGGCGGCTTGGAGAAGGGAACGACGTTGGATCATGGAGGCACTCCGTCACGGGTTGTGGTGAACAACCGGCGGTGCCAGCAGGGCGGGGCGCATGCAGAGAGCGAAGAACCAACGTACCGGTGCACCCACGCACTTGAAGACACTGCCGGCGCCCATGTGGTGCATGGGCAGCGGTCTTCAAGAGCAATTTCCGGACGCC
>JBCNOJ010000076.1:0-14286 GCA_039593925.1 Acidovorax sp. | reverse complement strand
GTGCGGCGCCTGCTGGATACCCTGCAGGACAAAAACTGCCACTCGGCGCTGATCCTCAACACGTTCTTGCAAGACAGTGCATTGCTGTCTGCAATCCAGACTGACTTTGGGTTGCCGCCCTCCGACTCGGTGGAGCAGGGGCTGGCACGCCTGACGGAGTTCTTGATTGCGCGCCATCAAGCGGGCGATATCAGCCTGCTGGTGATCGACGATGCGCAGAACCTGAGCGTGGACTCGCTGGAACTGGTACGACTCCTTTGCAACCTGGAGACAGGGCAGGAGAAGCTGCTGCAGATTCTGCTGGTGGGCCAACCTGAGCTGGAGGAAACGCTGGCTGCGGCCGAGCTGCGCCAGCTGAAAAGCCGGATCGTGAAGCATGCGCGGCTCAGCGGCCTGCAGAAAGAGGAAGTGGCGCGGTACTTTGATTTCCGCGTGAACGCTGCGGGGGCGGAAGGGCGCCTCTCCATTGAAGCGGGTGCCGTGGATGCCCTGCATCGGGCCACGGAGGGCAATCTGCGGCGCATCCATCTGGTGCTTGACCGTTGCCTCTACGGCTTGGCGAGCACCCGTGGATCGGTGGTGACGGCCGCGCTGGTGCAGCGCGCGGTGGCCGATTTGCCTGCCTTGGGGCAGGAAAGCGCCGTGTTGACAGGCACCGGCGGGGGCACCGGCAAGCGCAAGGCCTGGATTCTGGCTGGACTGCTGGCAGGCACGACCGCCACCGTAGCCACCATGGCCGTCGCGAACTGGGGCCGCATGGCGCAGCCAGAGCGCTTTGTTGCGACGAGCTCCGCCTCTTCGGCTCAGGAATCTGTCGCCCAGGAGTCCACTACACCAGCGGCGCCGACAGTGTTGCCAACGAATGCATCTGCGCCTTTGGTGGTAGATGCAGCCACGGCGGTACCAGCACCATCAGCTGCAACCCCGGTGGCAGTGTCGGCCGCGCCGTCCGCTGCTGAGGCAACCCAAACCGCTTCAAAGTCGGCTGAAACCGCGAGTCCGCGCCGCGTGTGTGAGGCGCAACTGGAAGCTGTTGCTGCCCCGGATGAAGTCGTGCTGGTGCAGCGTTTGCCGGACGGCAGCAACACCGCATGGAAGCCGTCGCCACGCATGTGCCGCTTTTCGGTGGACAAAGAGTCATGGGTGGCATGGCTGGGTCGCGGCGATGCGCAGCACATCACGGCGGCGCAACAGGCCACGCGCAAGGTGCAAAGCAAGCTCAGAAGCCTGGGCCTGCTGGATCTGCGCGAGCCGGACGACGGATTTTTCGGATCCAGGACTGGGGAGGCGCTTGCCCGCTTTCAGCAGCAACATGGGTTAACGCCCACCGGCAAGCCCGACGAACTGACCTTCTTAATTTTGGAGCACCAGGATGTATCCCCCCGCTGAAATCGTGCAGGAGAACTCGGGCGAGTCGCTGTCACCGTCTGGCGCCTCTGCCGCTGATCGCCTGGCGGTGCTCAGAGAAAAAAGCCCCTCGCTGGGCAGTGCCCTGGTCAATGCCGGCCTGGTTTCGGCCGTGGCCATCGACTATGTGTTGCAAAAGCAAAAGATCGAGAAGGTGCCTATGGGCAACCTTCTGGTTGAGCTGGGTTTTGCCAGTGCCAATGAGGTCGCTCGCCAATTGGCAGACCAGCGGGGCCTGCGTTTCGTCAACGCCGACGAGATGCCAGAGCCAGACACCGCCGTGGCGGGCCTGTTCAACCGCGCGCTGTGCCTGACTTACGGCTTTCTGCCGGTGCGCCAGAACGAAGAAGGCCTGATCGACGTGGTGCTGGGTGACGCCCAGCCTGATGTGGTTTCCGAACTGGTACAGCGCAAGTTGGGCAAGGGCTGTCACTTCTTCCAGGGCGAGTTCGACAGCGTTGCGCAGGCGATTCAGCAGCACTATTACTTTGCCGAGCACCCCCCGGCACGCCTCATCGAAAGCGAAGTGCGCAAGCTCGAAGCCGATGTGGACCGCGCCTACAGCCCCGCACGCCTGCTGGAGCACATGTTGCACTTGGCCGTCCGTGAACGCGCCACCGACATTCACCTTGCGCCTACCGCCCGCAGCCGCTCTGTGCTGATGCGCGTGGACGGCGTGCTGCGCCCCATGTTTGCCCTGTCTCCTGCGCTCGACCGCCTGGTGGTTTACGTCAAGCTGCAGGCCGACATGGATGCCAGCGAGCAGCGCCTGCCGCAGGACGGCAGCTTCACCGCGCAGGTGATGGAGCACAACTACACCATGCGCGTTTCCACGCTGATCTCCGAGTTTGGCGAGCGCATGGTGCTGCGCCTGCTGCCGGAGCGCAGCAGCCTGGACAAGCTGGCCGACCTGGGTTTTTTGCAGGAAGACGTGACCATGATGGCCAAGGCATTTGCCAAGCCACACGGGCTGATTCTGATCACCGGCCCTACGGGCTCGGGCAAGAGCACCACGCTGCACGCCGCACTGCGCATGCAGCCGCTGATTGAGCGCAATGTGCTTACCGTGGAAGACCCTGTGGAATACCGCGTGCCGGTAGCCTGCCAGACCGAGGTGAACCGCCGCGCGGGTTATGAGTTCGCCAATGCCATGCGGCACTTTCTGCGGCATGACCCGGACATCATCCTGGTGGGCGAAATCCGCGACTCCGAAACGGCGCGTGCTGCGCTCGATGCGTCCTCCACAGGCCATCTGGTGCTTTCCACGCTGCACGTGGGCAGCATCTTTGGCGTCATGCCGCGGCTCAAGCTGCTGGGCGTCGACACCGAGACCATCGCTGAAAACCTGGTGGCGGTGATCAACCAGCGCCTTGTCCGGCGTATTTGCCCCCACTGCGCGAAGCCGCGCCTTGCAACCGACGATGAGCGGCGGTGGCTCGGCCAGACGAATCCTGACTCTGTGCCACAGGTTTACCACGGCATGGGTTGCCACCACTGCCGAGACACCGGCTATCTGGGGCGCCTGCCGGTGTACGAGATGCTGGTCGTCAACCGCGACCTGGCCGACGCCATTGCTTCTGATGCGACGCGTGCGGAAATCCGCCAGCGCGCCATGGGGGCGGGCATGCGCCCCATCCTCACGCTGGCGCGCAATCGTGTGCTGGCAGGAGAGACAACGATGGAAGAGATCCTGCGCACGGTGGGCGAGGACTGAGCCGTAAAGGCGGAATCGACCCATGGCCACTTCTCTCAATACCTATTACTACCGCGTGCTGCTTCCGCATGGCCGGGTGCGCTCGGGCTTGCTGCGCTTGGCAGTCAAGCGCGAGCTGTCGGTGCGCATGCGCATCGAATCGGATACCGACGGAACGGTGCTCAGCCTGTGGCGGTTTCCTGCGTGGCTGGCCTTCTTCTCCGAGATGCTCATGCATCTGTTTCGACGGCAGGTGCGCGGCGAAGACCTGGCGGGCTTTTTGCGCGATATGGGCCTGATGATGCGCGCGGGCGTGCCTGCCCTGGACGCACTGCAGACCCTGGTGGACGAAAGCGATACCAGCCAAAACCGCGCAATGGCTTACGTGGCGCGCAACATGCTGGATGACCTGAACGCCGGCGTGGGCATGACCGAAGCTTTCAACCGGCATCCGGACGTGTTCCCCGAGACCGTGCGCAACCTCGTTGCCATTGGTGACCAGACGGGTACCTTGGACCGCATGCTGGGCGAAGCCGCCGAGCACGTGGAGCGCATGATCAACATCAAGCGTGACATCAAGACCGCGCTGATCTATCCGGCTTTTGTGTTTGCCACCATCATCGGCGTAGCGATCTTCTGGATTTACTACGTGGTTCCCAACATGGCGCGGCTGTTCAAGCAGATGCAGGCCAAGTTGCCACCCATCACTGAAGGCCTGGTGTCTTTTGCGGACCTGCTCTCCAAGCACCTGCCCTGGGTCCTGTTGGTGGTGGCGATAGTTGCAATCATCGGCACGGTGCTTTTCAAACGGTCGGAGCGTTTTCAACTGGCGACCTACAACGTGCTGCACCGTCTGCCGATCACCCGCACATTGCTGGTGTCGTCGGGCATGGCCCACGTCACCGAGCATTTGTCCATTCTGGTCCGTGCGGGGGTTGATCTTGTGTCGAGCCTGCGCATCCTGGGGCGCGCCACCAAAAACCGCTACTACCGCACCCGCCTGATCCAGGTGGCCGAATCGGTCTCGCGCGGTGAGTCGGTGTCGTCCTCAATGCGCCGTACCGGCGGTTTCCCCGCGATGGCAGTGCGCATGATTTCGGTGGGCGAAGAGTCCGGTAGCCTGGATCAGCAATTGGCCCATTTGGCCGCTGACTATCGCAAGCGCCTCGAAGTGGTCGTCAAGTCTCTGGCCGAAATTTTGAAGCCGCTGATCATTCTGGTGGCAGGCGGCTTGTTCCTGTTCCTGATCGTGGCGCTGTTGCTGCCTGTGTATGACCTGGTGCGGCAATCGGTGGCGCAAACCATGGGGGGCGGGTGATGACTCAGTCACGCTTTTTTTTTCACCCATGGATTTCGCCCGTTGGATGCACTGATTGGTTTGAGAACCTACATTTTGGAGAGGCCTGCCTGTTCTTTCGGGCAGTGGATTGAATGCGCAAGCCCGTTCTAATTGGCGGTAGCCTGGGACTGTTACTGTTGGCTGTGATCGCCGCCGGCCTGTGGATGTATCGCAAACCGGCAGAGAGTGTTGTTCCGATTGCCGCTCCTCGGACGACAATTCCCCGCATTGATCCAGTGGGTCCACTGGCTTCAATTTCTCCTGGGGCAGGCTCCGGCGATGTTCAGACAGACGCTGCAAAGCAAGATCGCCGCCGTCGCCTGGCTGAAGTGCGCGCTGAATTTAGGGCACTGAGCGCTCAAGGCGCGCAGGCCTCACCCCAGAAAATGCGAATGCTGGTGGATGAACTGCAGGCTCTGTCCGGTCCCGGTTTCGACCCGCGCTATTTCCAATCGCTGCGCACCATGCTCGACTTAAACGCGAAGTTGCAGGTGCTAAATGCAGAACTGCAGACCCTTATCCAGAGCAAGGCGCCCAAGGATTTAGCACGTCAGGAGGTCATCCTCGCTGAAATGCGCGCGCTGGGCGAGCGCGTGGTTGCGGAATCCAAGGCCATGCAGGCGTTCGTGCCCAAGCCCGGGGTCAAGGTGCCATGAGCTGGGACAGCTACCGCTTTGCGTCAACGCGGGCTTGCTGCTGGCAGACAGGGTTCACCCTGGTCGAGGTTGCGATCGTGCTACTTGTAGCGGGCTTGGTGTCTTGGGCAGCCTTCAGTGGTTACGCCACGATATCTGAACAGCAGGATATCGAACGTGGCCGCGCTGAAGGCCACCAACTGCAGGCGATCGTGAGAGCGTTTGCGTTGCGCAATGGCCGGCTTCCTTGCCCCGCGAGCAATCCTGATGGATATGAAACGCTTTCCGGAAAGGTCTGCGCATCGGGCATTCAACTGGGCTGGTTTCCCTATGTCAGCGTCGGGTTGGAGTTGCCTACCGAGCGGTTGCGCGCACGTTATTCGGTGTTTCGAGATGCAAACCTGGCAGTGCCCTCTATGGACGCGGATCTTGCTGTGGAATTGGAGCGGACAGGCGACAGCCTGGGGGCTCCTACGCACTTGGACGTGACCGACCTGATTGTTGCTTTAAACAACGCGTCCACCAAAGCAGTGTCGCCAGATCACCCTTATCTGACGGGCGATGGCGGTGCTGCAGGAGTGATTGATTGTGATGTCAATCGCGTGCTAATTGCAGCGTACTGGGTGGTGGTGCCACTTCAGGACAAGGATGGCGACGGAAGCCGCTTGGACGTTCCCCATACGCTGACTAGCGTATGCGCTGCCAGCCCCTCCGCGCCCTTGCTATCTACCTCGGACGACGTGGTGGTGGCGGAGTCACCCGCGCAGTTGGCTGGGTGGTTGCGTAAGAGTCTGCCCTGACGGAAGCCCCCTTCATTTTCATGCTGCCCATGTTTACGACTTATTCGTCCCCAGCGCCCCGGCGCGTAGCGCTTCGCGCGGGCGGGTTTGGCCTGCTACAGGTGATGCTGTTGATAGCTGTTATGGCAGGCCTTGCCACGATAGGCTATCTTGAATGGCGCGAGCGCGCAGCGGTGAACTCGTCCCGTCAGGAACGCCAAGCTTTAGCACAAGCAGACCAGGCGCTAATTGCATACGCCACAGTTGCGCGCAGTTTTCCGTGTCCGGATGTCGACCGTGACGGTTTGCAGGACTGTGACGCTCCGGCCACCCAGAAAGGGTGGTTGCCCACGGTCACACTGCGCATGGCTGGTGTTGACCCTGGAGTGGACGTCGGTCAATTGCGTTACCTCGTGCAGCGACAGGGCGGTGCCAATGACCTTACGTTGTTGACCGATACCTGGCAGCCCCTAACGTATAACGATGTTGCGCAGAGCTTTTCCGGCCCCCGCGGTGGGGGCTATCCCAATGACATCTGGACCTTAACCGACCTTTGCCAGCGACTTGAGGCTGGTCGGACGATGACAATGTCAACTACCCTGGCGCAGGTCAATGCGCCAACACCGCGCGCAACGGCTTACGCTCTGGCACATCCAGGTACCAACGATGCAGACGGCGATGGCGATCTCTTTGACGGTGCCAACTCCAGCGCTGCGGTCAACGCTAACCGCATGGAAGATCCCAACCGGCGGTTTCTCTTGGCGGGCTACAACGACATCGTTCTCGAACGGTCCTACTCAAGTCTGCTGTCGGCTTTTCACTGCCGTCCTTTGATCGACTCTATCAACACCGTAGCCTTGGCACACGACGTGTCTGTGGACGTGGCAGCGATGCGCGCGGACAACATCGAATCTGCCCGGCGTTCGGTAGCTTTCAGCACGCTGGCTGCGGTCATGACAGCGCTGGAGATTGCTTTGGCCGTGGCCGAAGGGGCTTCGGACGCAGGAAATGCAGCAGCCGAGTGGGCAATCTGCGCTGCGTCACTGGGCTTGGCCGTAAATGCCTGTGCGGCCGCACCTCAACACACTGTGGCGATTGGGCTAGCAGGGGGCGTGATCATCGCCAATGGCCTGGCTGTGGTTGCCAACGCGGTGGCGGCGGGCATTGCCGGCACTGCATTGACGCTGGCCGATAGTGATGCCACGGCTAAAGATATCTGTCCCCCTATGGATCCAAAGGTCAACAATCTCATGCTGTCCATTGCGGAACAAGAGGTGACGGATGCCAACACCGAACTCTCCGTTGCGAGCACAGCTGTCACCAACAAGACGACAGAGCTCAATACAGCGATAGCTCTCCGAACTGCCGCCGTCGACAGTTTGACCAACCTGATCCGCAATGGTGCAGCCAGCTCGCAGATCGATGGCTTGCTCGCTACCTTGTTGACGAGCGCGGGCACATGGGGGAATGCCTCATATACCAGTGCTGCCGCCGATTCGAAGGTTGCGCAGGCCACGCAGTTGCGCGATCGCTGGGCGAGCGAGGTCACTAAATACAACGCAATGCTGGCAGACATTCCCGGTACTCTCACCAGATTGAACAACGAGATTGCCGCGCTGGACGTGCTGATCGCCACCAATCCACCCAATAAAACGGACCTTCAGAATGAGCGCGACGGCAAGGATGCGGAGCGCAAACTAGCAGGGGACACGGCCGGCCTCACGGCAGTTCGCGACAAAGCAGTGGTCGAGCAGGCTAAAGCACAGACGGAACTGGACACTGCCCTTGCGGCGCAGACCTCTGCAAGCGCCGCCTTTTCCACGGCGCAGACGAGTTATCAGAGCGCTATTGCGAATTTTGTTAACGGTACGGCCCGCTACAACATTTACGACAGCAACGGTGCGGTGATTGCCCATGGATGTACGTCCGCCTGTCAGGTTGGCGACGTCAACATCAACAGCCTGGGTCAGTTGGGTTCCGCATTGGTGGACCTCTTCGGGCTGGGGGCTATGACTAGCCCAAGCACCGATGCCAAGTACCTCAAGCCTGTCAAACTGCAAAAGGAACTAGATGCCCTGATCCAGCGCCGTGCCGCTGCGCTTGATCGCAAGACCACAGCTGACACCCGCCTACTGGAGGCTCGGAACCGAGTTAACAACCCGCCGCCCTGCAATGCTACGGGCTCTGCCGTAGTGCCCATGACACCGGAGCAAGCCGAGTCGATCCTGGCAGACGTGGATCGCAAGGGAGGCACGCGATGATGTTGATGAGAACAGATGAGCGAGCTCTCTCGCGCCTGCGCCAAGCAGGGTTTTCCATGGTGGAACTGGGTGTTGCGATGGCCATCGTCGGGGTGATCGGCATCATCACATGGCGCTGGGTGGCCGCCACCCGCGCGCCAATGGAGCGCTCGGCCATCGTCAGCCAGTTGGCTGAAGCGCAGGCAGCAGTGGAAGGTTTTGTGCTGGCAAATGGCCGGTTGCCCTGCGCAGCATCAGGAACCAACGGTGAAGAAGACTGCGGCAATACCAGCGCTGCTGCGGTCCTGCTGCCGTGGCGCACCCTGGGAGTGTCCAGCCGAATGGGGCAGTTGCACTATGGGGTCAATCGAGGCGCATCGCTGGATTTGGCCAGCGCACCAACAGCCTCTGCATTCCCTGACTTGAACATCGACTACAGCCCCGCCATCCCGGTGCTGGCGCGATCAACAGACACGGTGGTGAATGATGCTGCTGACGAGGTGAGGAAGGCCATCACGGCAGCAAAGGATCGGCGCGCCGTTATCAATGGCTTGGACTGGTGCCGCGTGGTGCGCCGCCTAGCGGCCAATCCAACGGCAGCGGGTGTTCTCACGGCAGGAAATCTCACTGCAAGCGTTCCGGTCGCATTCGTCATTGCGCATCCCGGTGTCAACGGAATTTTTGAAGGCAGCAATATTGCGGGCGGGGCTGCTGGGTTCCGGTTCGACATGCCTGGGCGGGTGCAAGACAGCGATTTCGATGATCTGTCTGTGGCAGTGGGCCCAGGCGATCTCGCGGCCCGCATCGGGTGCGTGGCGCGTTTGAGCGCTATGCAGGCAGCGGCGCAAGGAGCCTACACAGCACATGACAACGTGCGGGTGGTGCAGGAATACTGGTCGCTGCGGGTGTTCGACATCGAGCAAGCGGAGTCGGCTCTTGAAGGGGCAGAAACGGGCGTCATCATGGCTGCTATGAATGCAGCCCTGGCTGCTGGCAGCGCGGCCCTGGCTGTTGCGTCAGCCGCCAACACTGAAGGGATCACCATTTTCGGTCTGGTGCTGTCTGCTGCCAACGTGGTATCGGCGGCGGTAGAGGTTGGGTTTGCGGCGAATGACCTGATTGAAGCTCAGCAGGCGCTCCAGGCCTCAAAAGACAAGGAGACAGCGTCGCGGGCTTATGTAATTGAGGTGTTTGAAACCTTCACGCAGGCATTGACTTCAGCAATCCGATTGGACGAGAAAGGTCTCAACCCATGAAACACCGCATGTTGGGTTTCACCCTGGTCGAGTTGTCTCTGGTTTTGCTGGCCTTGGGCCTGATACTGCCCGGTGCTGTGATCTTATGGCAGTTGTCCGAACGGCACCGGGTGGCGGGCGTGCAGATGGATGCCCAGCAGCAGTCGCGCCAGGCGCTTGTGGGGTATCTGCATTCGCACTACCGGCTGCCATGCCCAGCCGCCGACACCAACGGAATGGAGTCCTGTGACGATGGCACCGATCTTCGCCAGGTTGGCTATCTGCCTTGGCGCACTCTCAACCTTCCGCGTCCGGAAGCCGGTCGATTGCGCTATGGCGTGTACCGTGCCCCTTCGGCAGCCACCATGGCTGCGGCACCCCAGGACCGTGATTTGGCGGTGGCCCGCGATCGCATGAACCCCTTGCGTGTGCGCACGCCAGACCCGAAACCGCAGAACCATACCGAGGCACCCAACCCGAATGCGCCTCCCATTCCAGCGGTGCTGCCTAGTCTGAACAGCGTGCTGGGAATTAGCCAATCCGGAAATGACGCGGCGCCTCTGAATCCAGCATGCGATGCTGCCGGCGATCCGGCCTGTCCATTGGGTGTGGTCAACGCAGTCAATCTCATCGACATTTGTCTCGCGCTGAACACCGCCAGTGATGAATTGGTAGCCCCGGTCGGCCGTTTAGCCACTCGGGTCGGGGCAAACCGGCGGATTGCTGCGTTCGTAGTTGCTGCCCCGGGGCTGTTGGATGCAGAGGGTAATGGCCAAGGATTTGATGGAGCTAATGCCACGGCCTCCAACGCCGATCCCACGTTTGCCTCGCCCGGCCAGGCCGTGACTGATCAATACGACGACATCGTCTTGGCTGCCAGCCATTACGAGCTGTTTACCGAACTGCAATGTGGGGCCGCGCTGTCTGCCATCTCGCACGCGCACTTCAACGTGGCAACGGGTGCCTTCGTGATGGAACGCGCAATGTACGACTACCGCGATCAGCTCTACATCGCCGTTGTACTCGCGCGCGCTGACGTTGCAGCGGCGGCAGCTGGTGCGCTGTCAGCCATTGCGGGATCTCTGGATGCCGCCAAGGAGATGGTGTCTGCCGTGGCAGACACCACCATGTCTGTGGGCGCGCGGGCGTTTCAGATAGCGCTGGCTGCCGTCGGCATTGGCTTAGCCGTGGCCAGCGATATCGCGGCTGCTGCGGCCGTAGTAGATGCAGCGCTTTCCCTTGCGGAGGCCGAGGACGTGTTTGAGAAATTCGCAACGCGCACAACGGCCATGACCGATCTGTCACGCGATATCAATACCAACGCGTTGAAGGCTGATGCTATCGGCCACTAATGAAACTGATGAACGACGTTTACTGAGTGACGCAACCATGACCCCATTCCAACCTTATTCCCATGGCGTTGCCACACGTCGCGATCGTGGTTTTTCGCTGCTGGAGCTGAGCGTCGTTCTAGTCGTGATTGGCTTGTTGCTGGGTGCTGTCGCTGTGGGCCGTGACCTGCAGCGCTCTGCCGCCAATCAACGCCTGTCCACCGATTTCATACAGGGCTGGCAACTCGCGTATGAAGGTTTCTTCAATGGAGTGGGTTACCCGCCCGGTGACAACCCGACTGCACCCACAGGGCAGGTCAATGGAAACGCCGCAACGCCTGGCACCGAACTGTGTGGTGCGGACATGATCAACGCTTTTCTGGCTGCCGGTATTAGGCTGCCCACAGGCCGGACCGAAGGTCAGCAGGACCGCTATGTGTATCTGGACAGCAATGGCAATCCGCAAGAGGTGCAGGTGTGTTTTCAGAGTCGCGACTGGGCGGAGCCGGGTGCCACGGTAGGTACATTTGTATCGCGCAAGCGCAATGTCCTCGTGATTCGAGGTGTGACTTTCTCATTGGCGGGTGCACTAGACCAACAAATCGACGGGCGGAGCGATGCTCGGTTTGGTCGCTTGCGCGATATCTCGCTGGGTAATTCCATTGCAGAACTCAATGGCCAACCCTGGCCTATTGATGACCGCATGGCGTTCGGATCTACCACCGTAACGGGTTTGGATGAATCTCAGGTTGCAATCACCACCGCGCTTTTCCAAATGATGCGGTGAGTCCAACACCGGGCTCCCCGCCTCCCGGCGAAAAACGCAAGAGCGGCATTTGAAGAGTCTCAGTCCCGGTCCTCCGCCTACAACAGCAGGGCTCAGACGCCCGCCAACTGAAACCGCTGGTCAAAGTTCATCTTGCCCAGCACACGCAGCGCGGCGGCCAGGGTATTGCCATCTACCTTGCTCACGTCCAGGCAATAGCGTTTTTCGGTAGACACCACGTCCACGCTCTTGCTTCCCCATTGCACAGCCACCAGAAGGGACGGGCGCTGGCCTGCCTCTGCGCCCACTGACACGCCGCGCTGCTCCGGCCGCAGCATGAACTCCAAGTGGGGTGTGCGCGTCAGCGTGAGACGGTGTTGCCCCAAGGGCCCCAAGGCAAACGACACGATCCAGTCGTCTTCGTCTTCGACGGTCAGAAACGGCACGGGCTGGGGTGTAGCCATGGGATTGGGGTTGGGTGTGCCAGCAAGCAGAGAGACGAAAAAAGCCAGCAGGGTGGGTGGGCCGAAATTCAGGCGGCGCTCAGTATGCCTTTGCAAAAGCTGTGCCGAAGGCGGGAGAACCCCAGGTTGGGCACATCCAACGCCTCGCTGATTTGTCAGTTTCGCGCAAGCTGCATGGTGCGCAAGGGTTTTATCAAACAGTGCCCCAGCCAAGGGTTTGCTGAAAATGGCAGTTAGCGCTTGATGGGTAAGCGCTGGTAGCTATTTATTTGATAGCTTCTTGGGAAGTTGACCTTGGTAGGCCAGTCCGCAGGCGAGCTGGCCTACCGCCTGCAATGCTGCTGACAGGCGCTTTTCCGCAGGGTGCCCGTAGTTGATGCGCACGCAGTGCGCAAACCGCTGGTCGGCCGAGAAGATCTGGCCCGGAGCCAGGCTGATGCCCTTCTTCAGTGCAAGGCGGTGCAGCTCCAGCGCGTTCACTTGGGCCGGCAACTCCACCCACAAGAAATAGCCACCTTCCGGCCTTGACACGCGTGTGCCGGGCGGAAAGTGCGCGGCCACGGCGGCCAGTGCAATCGCCTGCTGCTCGGCCAGGCTGCGGCGCAGTTGGCGCAGGTGCCGGTCGTACCCACCCTGAGCCAGGTACTCAGACAGCGCCTGCTGCGACGGCGTGGCGGCCGAGAGCGTGGTCATGAGCTTGAGCCGCTGCACGGCCGTGGCCTGGCGGCCCGCCGCCACCCAGCCCACGCGGTACCCGGGCGCCAGGCTTTTGCTGAATGAACTGCAGTGCATCACTAGCCCCCCCGTATCAAACGCCTTGGCTGGGGGCGGGCGCTGGGGGCCAAAGTGCAGCTCGCCATACACGTCGTCTTCAATCAGCGGCACGCGGTGGCGCGCTAGCAAGGCCACGAGTTCGCGTTTTTTGGCTTCAGGCATCAGGCTGCCCAGCGGGTTCTGAAAGCTGGGCATGAGCCAGCACGCCTTGATGGGTTGGTTCCTGCGCTGGTTGGGGGACTGGCGCTCCAGTGCCTCGGCCAGCGCCGCCAGATCGATGCCATCGCGCGGGTGGGTGGCGATTTCCAGCGCCTGCAGGTTCAGCCGCTCCAGGGCCTGTAGCGCGGCGTAGAAGGTGGGAGATTCCACCACCACCACGTCGCCCGGTTGCGTGACGGCCTCCAGGCAGAGGTTGAGAGCCTCCATCGCGCCATTGGTGACGATGATTTCTTCCACATCCACCGCGATGCCATGCACGCCGTAGCGCAGCGAAATCTGCTGGCGCAGTCGTTCGTCGCCGGGCGGCAGACTTTGCACGATGTTCCAGGGGTCCAGCTTGCGCATGCCACTGCCCAGGCAGCGCGCCAGGCGCTCCAAAGGGAAAAGCTCCAGCCCCGGAAAAGCCGAGCCCAGG
The DNA here is from genome assembly GCA_039593925.1 of Acidovorax sp. Taxonomy (GTDB): domain Bacteria; phylum Pseudomonadota; class Gammaproteobacteria; order Burkholderiales; family Burkholderiaceae_C; genus Acidovorax. Next base: position 989 of record JBCNOJ010000076.1, on the reverse strand, counting down.
GGCACCAGATCGCGGTCGCGCGCCAGGCCCAGCACCTCAAATACCAGGTCGCTGATGGCTACGTCGGTGGAGGTGGCTGCAGGCTGTGAGGGCAGGGGCTCGGCGGGGCTCGCCTCGGTCGTGCCGGGCAAACGGTCGCTCACGTAGTAGCCCGAGCGTGGCCTTGCGTGGATCAACCCCTGTGCCTCCAGCAGGTAGTAAGCCTCGAACACGGTGGACGGGCTGATGCCCCGCGTGCGGCTGGCCTCGCGCACCGAGGGCACGCGGTCGCCGGGGCGCAGCGCACCGCTGTGGATGAGCTGAGCGATGGCGTCGGCGTGGCGTTCGTAGCGTTTCATGGGTAAAAAAGCGGGGCAAGGCCTTGAGGTCAGTCAAACTGATCTGCATTTTTAACCTGAAACTGACTCTGTACTGTTTTGACGCTGCAGCGTAGAGTGACAGAGTTCATTGGTCCGTGCTCTGCTTATTCCCATTCCTTTCCCATGATTGACTGCCTGCGCACCCTGCGCTGTATGCACTGTTTGTTGGGCCCGTGGTTTGCAGCCTTCGTGGCTGCTGTTGCTTTGGCGCCAGGGCTGAGTGCCGCCCAAGCCCAGCCCCAGCCCGCTCCAGCCAGCGTTCCTGCGGCCTCCATGTCGTCGCGCGTGCTGGCCTGCACCGTCTGCCACGGCAAAGAGGGCCGCGCCACGCCGGAGGGCTACTTCCCGCGCATAGCGGGCAAACCGGCCGGTTATCTGGCCAACCAGTTGCTCAATTTCCGCGATGGGCGGCGCAGCTACCCGCAGATGACCTACCTCATCGAACACCTGACCGACGACTACCTGCGCGAGATGGCAGAGTACTTTGCCGCGCAGGAGTTGCCTTACCCGCCGCCACTCGCACCCCAGGTGCCGCCCGCCGTGCTGGAGCGCGGCCGCGTGCTGGTGCAGCATGGCGATGCCGCGCGCCGCATCCCTGCCTGCGTGGCCTGCCACGGCGCGGCCATGACA
>JBCNOJ010000075.1:0-14382 GCA_039593925.1 Acidovorax sp. | reverse complement strand
CGCGCGAACCGGCTCGCGCTCAGCCCCGGGTCTCGACGACGACGAACGCCGTCGCGTAGTCCGTCTCGTCGCTCACGGTCACGTGGGCGCTCAGCCCCTTGGCCTCGAACCACTGGGCCAGGCCGCCGTGCAGCCGGATCTCCGGCTTGCCGCTGGGCGCCTTGACGACCTCGCAGTCCCGCCACGTCATCGGCATGCGCATGCCCATGCCGATCGCCTTCGAGAAGGCCTCCTTGGCCGAGAACCGCGTCGCCAGGTAGGCGATGCCCCGCGCCGGCACCTTCGCGTAGCGCGCGCGGAACACGCCGATCTCGTGCGGGCCCAGCACCTTCTCGGCGAAGCGCTCGCCGCGCCGCTCGAAGGTCTGACGAATGCGCCGGATGTCGCAGACGTCCGTGCCGATGCCGTAGATCATCGCGGCCCTTTCATGCGCGGCAGGTGCGCGCTTCGTGCCCGGTTCGTGTGGATGGCGTGCCGGATTGCAATCAGACGTACGCGCGCTGGATGCAGCGCTGATAGTCGCGCACGGTCTCGGCGTAGCCGAGTTCCAGCGCGTCGGCGATCAGCGCGTGGCCGATCGAGACCTCCGCCACGCCCGGCACCTCGCGCAGGAAGCGCGTCAGGTTGTCGCGGTTCAGGTCATGTCCCGCGTTGATCGCGAGTCCCTGCGCCAGCGCCGCCCGCGCCGCCGCCGTGAAGCCGGCCAGCACTTCGGCCTCGCGCGGGGTGCCGAAGGCGCTCGCCCAGGTCTCGGTATAGAGCTCGATGCGGTCCGCGCCCAGCGCGGCCACGTGGGCCATCGCCTCCGGCAAAGGATCCATGAACAGGCTCACCCGCACGCCCAGCGACTTGCACTCGGCGATCATCGGCCGCAGCCGCTCGTTGTCGGCCGGGAGCGTCCAGCCGTGATCGGAGGTGAACTGGTCCTCGCTGTCCGGCACGAAGGTCGCCTGATGCGGCCGCACTTCCCGGATGAAGGCCATCAGGTTCTGCGTCGGGTTGCCCTCGATGTTGTATTCGGCCTGCGGCCAGGCCTTCATCAGCGCGGCCAGCTCGCGCACGTCATCGGCGCGGATGTGGCGCTCGTCGGGGCGTGGATGCACGGTGATGCCCTGAGCGCCGGCCTGCAGGCACAGCTCGGCCGCGCGCGTGACGCTGGGGATACCGAGGTGGCGCGTGTTGCGCAGCAGCGCGACCTTGTTGACGTTGACGGACAGCGCCGTGGGGTGCGGCGCACGAATTGGTGTAGGGGTGGTCATAGGGCCTGCAAGTCGATCATGAGCTGGCGGGTGCGCAAAATGGGGTTGCCGCAATGGTATTGCAGCACAGCGCGCAACTGGGGTTTGAGTTCTGCGGCCACGGGCGCACAGGCGCGCAGGGTGGCGGTGTAGCTCGCCGCATCGTCGAGCGCGTGCTGCAGGGCGCGCCACTGGCTGCCGGTCAGCGCGGCGCGATCCGCGGCGGAGGCTGTGCGCAGTCCGCCTTCAGGCACGAGCGTGTAGCGCTGGTTGGGCTCCAACGGCGCGAGCGTCATGGTCTGCACGTCCAGCGCGGGCAGCAGGCCAATTTCGCGCAGTAGCAGTATTTCGAAACTGCGCAGCACCGGCTCCAACAACTCAGGTGAGCTTGTTGCGCCATTTTCTCCCGCCAGCACGCGCACCACACCCGCGTACGCATCGAACAGCGCCGTGTGCGGGTCAGCACGCGCCAGCAGGCGCAGCAGCAACTCGTTCAAGTAAAGGCCCGACAGCAGCGCATCGCCGGTCGGCATCACATGCCCGCCCACCCATTCCGCCCCCTTGAGGGTATGGATGTCGGCGGCCCCATCGCCCGCCAGTGTGTACGTGAGCGCCACGGGCTGCAATGGCAGCAGCACCGGGCGAAAGTTGGAGCTGGGCTTTTTGGCCCCCTTGGCGACCAACGCCACACGCCCCTGGCGGCGGCAGAAAACCTCCAGGATCAGACTGGATTCGCTCCAGTCATAGCTGTGCAGCACAAAGGCGGGCTCATCGGCGATGCGCTTGGCGGCAGCCACGGTGGCTTTCTAGGAAATGGGAAGTAAATGGCTGGCAGGCTGCACGGATCCGCCAGCAGCACTGCAGGCCAGCGAATGTGGAATCACCTGCCAACAACGCTCATTCGTAGCCGAAAGAACGCACCCGCGCCTCATCGTCGGCCCAGCCAGAGCGCACTTTGACCCAGAGTTCCAGGAACACCTTGGCATCCATGAGCTTTTCAAGCTCTTGCCGGGCCTCGGTGCCAATGCGCTTCAAGCGCTCGCCCTTGTCGCCGATCACCATCATCTTGTGGTTGTCACGCTCCACCACGATGGTGGCGGCGATCTTGACTAGGCGCTTGTGCTGCTTGCTTTTCTCTTCATCGAACTTGTCGATGACGACCGTGGACGTGTAGGGCAACTCATCGCCTGTGAAGCGGAAAAGTTTTTCGCGCACGGTTTCGGAGGCCAGGAATTTCTCGCTGCGGTCGGTGAGCTCGTCCTCGGCATACCACCAGCCTTGCTCCGGCAGGTACTTCTCACAGATGCCGAACAGCCGCTCGATATCGCCTTTGTTCTTGGCCGACATGGGCACGAACTCAGCAAAGGGGTGGCGCTCCTGCATGCTTTTGAGCCAGGGCGCGATCTCGGCGCGGCGGTGCACCATGTCGAGCTTGTTGGCCACCAGCAGTGTGGGAATGCCAGGCTTGAACAGCGAGAGCACCTTGGCATCCGCCAACGTGAAGTTGCCTGCCTCCACCACGAAGAGGATCAAATCCACGTCGCCGATGGCGCCCATCACGGTTTTGTTGAGAGACTTGTTCAGCGCGGTGGCGTGGCGTGTTTGGAAACCGGGGGTGTCCACAAAAATAAATTGCGTCTGCTCGCGCGTGCGGATGCCAGTGATGCGGTGGCGCGTGGTCTGCGCCTTGCGCGAGGTGATGCTGATCTTCTGCCCCACCAGAGCGTTGAGCAGCGTGGATTTGCCTACATTGGGCTTGCCCACAATCGCGATCACACCGCAACGCTGGCCCGCCACGGCCGCAGGCGCACTGGCTGCCGCCAGCATGGCTTCCAGATCATTTTGCGCCGGAGCGCTTTCTGGAACTGCGCCAGCAGCTACATCTTTGGTAGCGTCATTCATCATTTTTTAGCTTTCAATGTCGCGAGCATGGCAGCAGCCGCAGCCTGCTCACCCGCGCGGCGAGAGCCCCCGATGCCGCGTTCGGTCAGCCCCAATTCGGTGATTTCACATTCGACGTCGAACGTCTGGCGGTGCGCCGCCCCCACGGTGGCCACCACTTTGTACTGCGGCAGTTTCATTTTGCGGCCCTGAAGCCACTCCTGCAAAGCGGTCTTGGGGTCTTTGGACGCCGCCTGCATCTGCGGGTTGATCTCGACCCCCTGGAACAACCGGTGCACCAGCGCTTCCGCGCTGGCATAGCCGGCATCCAGGTAGACGGCGCCAATCAACGCCTCCAAGGCATCCGCCAGGATGGACGGGCGCTGTTGCCCACCTGACTTGGATTCGCCCTCCCCGAGGCGCAATACCTCCGGCAGCTTCAGCCGCAAAGCGAGCTGGTGCAGGGTCTCCTGTTTGACAAGGTTCGCGCGCACACGGGAGAGATCGCCCTCCGGCAACGCTGACAGCCGCTGGTACAGCAGGCTTGACACGGCGAGGCTCAGGACCGAGTCGCCCAGAAACTCCAGCCGCTCGTTGTGGTCCGCTGAAAAACTGCGGTGCGTGGTCGCGCGCTGGAGGAGTGACGGGTCAGAAAAAACATGCTGCAGGCGATCCTGCAGCGCAGTGAGACCGGAATGCACCTATTTGGTCTGCCCTTCGAAGCGGTACACCAGGTAAGCCGGTCCCGCCAATGCGATCTCGCGCGAGTATTTGTATGACACCACGGTCTTGTCACCGCGTTTTGTCACTTCAAGGTCACTTCCTTTGATGGAGGTAATGTCATCAATCGCGGCCGCACGGTCAAAGGCTGCCCGAACGCCTGGCACCGTTCCTTCCAGTTTCGCTTTTTCAGCGGCTTTGTTGATCGCAACATTCTCCAGAAAAATCGGAACGGACTGCCCACCGATCGCAAATGCAGCGACGGCAAAAACCCCGATGAATACCAAACCAAAGAACGATATACCCCGCTGACGCGAGCGGCTGGCAATGCGATGCAATGTCATAACTTACCCTCTCCTTGTGTTCTGCAACCGACCAGGATCAATTGAACGGACCGATGCGCTTGAGGCTGCTGAAGTTCATCCAGACAAAAAAGGCCTTGCCCACGATGTTGCCCTCGGGCACAAAGCCCCAGTAGCGCGAGTCCAGCGAGTTGTCGCGGTTGTCGCCCATCATGAAGTAGTGGCCCTCGGGCACCTTGCAGGTAACGCCTTCCACACTGTAGCGGCAGTTTTCGCGGTAGGCAAAGTTACTTGCGCCCTGCACAAAGCTGGGCACGTCGGGGTTGTTCAGCAGTCGGTGGGAACGGCTCCCGAGTTGCTCTTCAAACTGCTTGAAGTAGCGCATCGAATCCTCTTCGAAGAAATCGGGTTCGGCCTTGGTTTCTATGGCCTTGCCGTTGATGGTCAGCCGCTTGTTGATGTAGGCCACCTCGTCCCCGGGAACCCCCACCACCCGCTTGATGTAATCGAGGCTGGGTTGTGGAGGATAGCGAAACACAAGCACGTCGCCGCGCTCGGGTTTGCTGCCTTCAGTGATCTTGGTGTGAATCACCGGCAACCGTATGCCATACGTAAACTTATTCACCAGGATGAGATCGCCCACGAGCAGGGTCGGGATCATGGAGCCTGAGGGAATCTTGAAAGGCTCGAAAAGAAACGAGCGCAGAAAGAAAACCGCAGCAATCACCGGAAAGAGACCCGCTGTCCAATCCAGCCACCAAGGCTGCATGAGGATCCGGCCCTTGGCCTCCTGCGCATCAACATCCACCTGGCGGATGCCCATGCGGTCGAGCTCGGCGCGGCGCTCGGTGGCGGCGTCCTCGATCGCCTGCGCTGCCCGCCGGCGACGCGGCAGGAAATATACCCGCTCGGCCAGCCAGTAAGCCCCCGTGACAACAGTCGCCAAGAAGAGCAGAAGGGCGAAGTTGCCTTCGATAACGCCCGTGTACCAGGCACCGATATAACCCGCAAAGGCCGCAAGGACCATGGCGGTGAGGATCTGCATGAACTGCATCAGTCTTCCACCTGCAAAATAGCCAGAAACGCCTCTTGGGGCACCTCGACCGAGCCAATCTGTTTCATGCGCTTCTTGCCCGCCTTCTGTTTCTCCAGAAGCTTGCGCTTTCGGGTGATGTCACCCCCGTAACATTTTGCCAGCACGTTCTTGCGCAGTGCCTTGATGGTCTCGCGCGCGATGATGTTCGCGCCAATGGCGGCCTGAATGGCCACGTCGTACATCTGGCGGCTGATGATCTCGCGCATCTTGCCCACCACGGCGCGGCCACGGTACTGCGATTGCGAGCGGTGCACGATGATGGACAGGGCGTCGACCTTGTCGCCGTTGAGCAGGATGTCCACCTTGACCACGTCGGACGGGCGGTACTCTTTGAACTCGTAGTCCATGGACGCATAGCCGCGCGAGACCGACTTGAGCTTGTCGAAGAAGTCGAGCACGATCTCGCCCAGCGGCATGTCATAGGTCAGCATGACCTGGCGGCCGTGGTAAGCCATGTTGATCTGCACGCCGCGCTTCTGGTTGGCCAGCGTCATCACGGGGCCCACGTAGTCCTGTGGCATGTACAGGTGCACCGTGACGATGGGCTCGCGGATTTCCTCCAGCCGGCCCTGGTCAGGCATCTTGGACGGGTTCTCGACCATGATGATCTCACCGTCGGCCTTCACGACCTGATAGACCACGCTCGGCGCGGTGGTGATCAGGTCTTGGTCAAATTCGCGCTCCAGGCGTTCCTGCACGATCTCCATGTGCAACAGGCCCAGGAAGCCGCAGCGGAACCCGAAGCCCAATGCTTGGCTGACCTCTGGCTCGTAGTGCAGCGAGGCATCATTGAGCTTGAGCTTTTCCAGCGCATCGCGCAACGAGTCGTATTCGCTGGCCTCGGTCGGGTACAGGCCGGCGAACACCTGGGGCTGGATTTCCTTGAAGCCCGGCAGCGCTTCCGCGGCAGGACCCGCGTTGTTGGGCAGTTTCTTTTCGAGCGTGATGGTGTCACCCACCTTGGCGGCCTGCAGCTCCTTGATGCCAGCGATGATGTAACCCACCTGGCCGGCATCGAGCGAGTCGCGGGGCTCGTTGGCGGGCGTGAACACACCCAGGTTGTCCGCGTTGTACACAGCCCCCGTGGCCATCATCTTGATGCGCTCGCCTTTGAGCAGGCGCCCGTCCACCACACGCACGAGCATCACCACGCCGACGTAACTGTCGAACCAACTGTCGATGATCATCGCGCGCAACGGGCCGTCGGCATTGCCACGCGGCGCAGGCACCTTGGCCACGATGGCTTCCAGGATCTCGTCGATGCCCATGCCGGTCTTGGCAGAGCACGGAATGGCATCGGTCGCATCAATGCCAATCACATCCTCGATCTCGGCCTTCGCGTTGTCGGGATCTGCGTTGGGCAGGTCCATCTTGTTGAGCACGGGCACCACCTCCACACCAAGGTCCAGTGCGGTGTAGCAGTTGGCCACGGTTTGCGCCTCCACACCTTGCGAGGCATCAACGACCAGAAGCGCACCTTCGCAAGCAGACAGAGAACGGCTCACCTCGTAAGAGAAGTCGACGTGTCCGGGTGTGTCAATCAAATTGAGGTTGTAGACCTGTCCATCTCGCGCCTTGTAATGCAGCGCAGCGGTCTGCGCCTTGATGGTTATCCCACGCTCTTTTTCGATGTCCATCGAGTCGAGCACCTGGGCTTCCATGTCACGTTCGGCGAGTCCGCCGCAGCGCTGGATCAAGCGGTCAGCCAACGTCGACTTGCCGTGGTCGATGTGCGCAATGATGGAAAAATTTCTGATGTGGTTCATCAACGGAAAGCGTCAAGTGATTGAATTAAAACGGCGCCCACAAGAAAAAAGGGCGCGTCGAGTGGCGACGCGCCCTGAACCAACAATCATTGGCAACTGCGATAGTTGGATCTTCATTGTAGGCAAAAAGCCCGATCTCGGAAGGTCGAGCATTGTCCGATGTGGTGAATTGCCACGCTTTAACATGGAATTTATCCACAACTTATACACAGCCGACACAGCAACAACGCTGGACAACTTGTGGGTGAGCTGTGGATCAGCTGTGCATTGCACGGCCGCATCCCACATCGTGAACCCAACACCGACCAATATGCAAATTCAGGTTGAACAAAAGCCGTCATTCTATCGAAACCGGTCGAAGAGGTTTCCGGAAGTTAGCAAAAACTAACATCTAACTTAGCCCGAAAGAAATTTTCGACCGCTTCCAAAATTGCCCCGCCCGCTGAAAACCCAGGTTTCCGATGGGCCTTTTGAGGGGGCGGGACGATACGCGTTAGCGCGAGGGCCGAATCAGCGCATATTGCGCCCAGTCGCCTCGGCGATACAACACATTGATGGGCTTGCTCTTGTCGGCCTTGGCCAGCGCTGCGTCAAATTCTTTCACGCTGGCAATCTCTGTATTGGAAATCGCCAGAATGATGTCGCCCTCGCGCAGTCCAGCCCGGGCGGCAGCCTCGGTTGCAGTGGCAACAGCAACACCGCCCCGGAGTTTGAGTTCCTTCTTTTGCGCCTCAGTCAACTCCGCCACGGCCAATCCAATCTGTTGGGCAGCCGGGGATGCCTTGGGCTTTTCTTCGCGTTCCGGAGCCTTGGCCACTGCGGGCTTATCAGGCTCAATCTCTGCAATCGTGATAGCCAGATCCTTCGCCGCACCGCGACGGAAAACAGTCACCGTGCTCTTGCTGCCGGGCTTCGTGTTGCCCACCAGCCTAGGCAGGTCTGCCACCTTCTCGATCGCCCTGCCATCAAACCGCGTAATGATGTCACCGGCCTCTACGCCAGCTTTGTCAGCAGGCGACCCAGCCTCCACCCCAGTAACCAGCGCGCCTTGTGGCTTGCCCAATCCAATGGACTCGGCCACGTCTTTGGTGACTTGGCCGATCTGAACACCAATACGACCCCGCGTCACTCGGCCGGAGGCGCGCAATTGCTCGCTCACGCGAATCGCTTCATCCATCGGAATCGCGAACGAGATGCCCATGAATCCACCCGAACGCGAATAAATCTGGCTATTGATGCCGACCACTTCCCCGCGCATGTTGATCAGAGGCCCACCGGAATTCCCCGGGTTGATGGCAACGTCGGTCTGGATGAAAGGCAGGTAATCTCCGGTATCACGCTGCTTTGCACTCACGATACCGGCAGTGACGGTGTTCTCAAGGCCAAACGGCGAGCCAATCGCCATCACCCATTCACCAACACGCAAACGGCTGAGATCGCCGACTTTGACTGCAGGCAGCCCTGTGGCCTCAATTTTGACAACAGCCACATCCGTGCGTTTGTCAGCCCCGACAATTTTGGCTTTGAATTCCCGCTTGTCGGTCAGCGTCACGATCACCTCATCCGCGCCATCCACCACATGGGCGTTGGTCATCACGAAACCGTCGGCGGTCAATATGAAACCCGAACCCACGCCACGTGGCTGCGCATCGTCTTCCTGCTGCGGGCGCTGGGGACGCTGCTGGCGGGGCACATTGGGGATGGGCACACCAAACCGCTTAAAGAACTCAAGCATCTCCTCGTCCATGCCATTGGCATTGCCGCGGCTGGACGCCTTCTCGACCGTGCGGATGTTCACGACCGAGGGGCCTACTTGGTCAACCAGGTCCGTGAAATCCGGCAAGCCACGCACTGCAGCAGCTGGCTGAGCATGGGCTGAATGGAGCGGTACGACCATCAAGCTGGAAACTCCCGCAAAAACACCGGCAAGAGCCACTGTACGCAGCGAATTCAAATCAAACTTCGGCATCATCAACCTTTCGTAAGCTGTAGTGACTGCTGTGAGAAAACTTGTGTCATTGTGAAGTGTGTCAAGGGAATTGGTTCCCGGCGGCAGCCATCTATCACCGCAACATCTCGCTCACGATGGCATGACGCACAGGGGTTGATTCGGCACGAATCCTTGACCCATTTATGCCAAGTTGTTCGAGAGCTGCGAGAGACCCGCACAAGTCAATCTCTCGACGGTCCAGAGAAGTCAGCCCGAAGGGCTACTCAAGTTCAAAGGCGGAATCAACGAGTCCGCAGACAAAAGCAACAGTGCGCGGCTTCAGCGCGAGCGCTCAAGCTGCCCCGCAAACAGACGCAGCGTTTGCAAGGGGACCTCACCGACTGCCGTCACCCACACATCGGGCGGGACCCGCTGCCCCAGCATCTGGGTTGCCCCCATTCCGGAGACCTGGGTCTGGGCCGGGTGGCGCTGTGGATCGTACGCTTCTAGAAACAGGGACACCGACGCCAGCCCATCCGAGTAGAGGCATTGCAGCACATCGCCCTGAGGCTGATCGTCCTGCGAGACCCTGCGCTTGTGACAGTTCACCGGAACAAAACCTGCGACCTGCTGCCGCAAATTCCACCCCTCTGCTTTTGCAGTGGTCGGGACAGCGCTCGGCGCACTGGCCTTGTACCCCTCGGTGGCATCCATCATGCGAGCTATCTGGTCAGCGCGAACGGCCGAATTCAGGTCCAGTTCCGAAAATGCCGCCTGCTCGAGCACACGCCCATCGCTGCCCAAAGTCTGCAGCTTCACGACCAAACCGGTGTTGCGTTCGCTCCAGATCCGATAGCCAAAGCGCAACGAATCTTTGGGCTTGAACCATACGACGTCCGCAACATGGCCCGCGACCCGATCCTGCCCTACGACACGAGCTGCGTAGAAATTCGCAATCACTGCACCGCTCACCACCGGCACCCGCGGAAAAACGCCCGAAGCTTCGCGCTGATCAATACGCACTGCTTTAGACAAAGGCAAAAAGGTCCGCACCTCGTTGTCGCGTCGAAAAACAATACGGGGAGTTCCACTCAGCGTTTCAACGCGCTCCAGTTGCTGTGCCCCATCGCAGGCATGCCAAATGCGGGAACTGGCCATTGCGCCAGATGCAGCCAGGACCACGAACGTCCCAGCGTACGGCCGGGCACAGGGCGCCGTACGCACATGCTCAATCCACTGAGCCACATCACGCTCGCCCCCTGTTGCAGGCGCTACATCTGCGTTTTGGGCGATGGTGGTCCCCGAAATCGCAGCCTGCCCTCCCACCCCCAGCACAATTGCGCAAAAGACTCGGGCGCTGTGAACATGGAGGGCACGGAGAGTTGATATCACGTCGAACTTGCTCATCACGTCCACCAGCGCGCAACCTCAATCGCGCGACCCATCAGCGCCCAGGAGATTCAAAGGTGGCGTTGCGCAGGAAACCCGCTGGCATTTGCAACGCAGAAGTACTGCCAAACTGTTTGTGGGCGGCAAGCAATTCGTCCAGACGGGGATCCCGAATCATGACCTGCTGTCCATCACTGTCAGCCACGGCGATGACCGGAGAGCCTTGTTCCACAGACGCGCGCTCTGGTACCAATGCCAGTTGCGCACCGGCGCCTGCACCAGATCCCTGAAGGGTTGTCAGCGATGTCCAACCAATGGCGGCCACCGCCGCCAATGACGCAAATCCGGCCACCATCTTCCAACGAAACACCGAAGCGTTTGCCGCATCATCCAAGCCACGGGAGTCACCCTGCACCACCGTCGTGTCCAAGCCGGTTTCCAACCTTGACGGCACAGCAGGCTCTTCGGCCAGTTGAACACGCAACCGCGCGAGAAATGCCGAATCGGTTGGGCGGGCGAGCTCGGGGGACCTCAGCACATCACCCACCAAGTGGTACAGCTCCCAAGTCGACTGCCCCTCTTCCTCACAAGCAAGCGCAAGGGCTTGGCTCCATTCCTCACCCGTCAATTCGCCATCCGCCAGGGCAGACAGCTGCTCACGGCGCACGCTCGAATCATCCGTTGTCATGGAGCTCTTTAAAGACCCGTCATTACCTGATACAGCCTGGTTCATTTCAATACCTCACCATCTTTTGCCTGATTGGTTCTCAAGCAAGGGTCGCACGCGCGCCGAAATAGCTTCTCGTGCCCTGAAAATCCTGGAGCGCACCGTGCCGATCGGGCAGCCCATCGCGATTGCTATCTCTTCGTAACTCAAACCTTCGATCTCACGCAATGTGACGGCCTGCCTCAAATCGTCGGGCAAAGCCTCCATGGCTGCGTTCACGGTTTGTGCGATTTCGCGAGCGGCGAGTACGGTTTCGGGTGTTTCCTCGCTGATTAGTTCATGTCCCAGCCGGGAAGTTTCATCTTCATCATCGCCACCGCGCAGCGCATTCTCGGAAATCACCGGGTTGCGCTTCATGTCCATCAAAGCCTTCTTGGCGGTGTTGACAGCAATGCGGTAGAGCCACGTATAAAACTGCGCCTCGCCCCGAAATTGGTGCAACGCCCGATACGCGCGAATGAAAGTTTCCTGGGCAATGTCTGGAATCAGGTCTGTATCGCGCACCATCCGGCCGATCAAGCGCTCGATCCGGCGCTGGTATTTGATGACCAGCAGCTCGTAGGCGCGCTGGTCGCCCGCCACCGTGCGCTCCACCAGTTGGAGATCGCTGTCTTCGGAAGGGGGAGGCGGAATAACAGTCATGGGTACTCAGGAATCACGCCTCAGGTCTGCTGACCAGGGCGGTTTTATCAGCGTTATCAGCGCCCGGTTTGGCGCGCGAATATACCGCACGGCGCAAATCCATCCAGCGCTCGGGCTGTCGGGAGCGTTCCAGCCAGAGCCAGACAGGCCCAAACCCAACGGGTGCCACACGAACCCACAAATGGGATTGCAGATCCAGAATGACTTCCGGCGCAGCAGAAAGTGCCTGCGACCGATGGGCACCACGCGCGTCTTCCAGATGCCAACCGCCCCCATCCCACCGCAGGCTGCCACACCACTGGCGCCACCACCAATGGGATGCTGCAGCCGCACCTGCGCCCCACAGAGCGAATGCGACAAATACAGGAAACCCTGTTTCACGCAAGCCCTGCAGCACCCAACCGATCAGAACACCGAACCCCCAGCAAAGCGCAGCCCCTAACAAGACACCAGGCACCACACTTCGCCCCAAGGGGTAGGAAACAGCCGGTGGGAGCCGCGAGAGACGGGTCATTCCTAGCGGCTTACCCGTAAAGTGCACAAGGCCCGGCAGCGGGTGACCTTGCGAGACAGCCGATCGCCCTCAGACGCGCTTGAAGACAAGGGTCCCATTGGTGCCGCCAAAACCGAAGTTGTTTTTGACAGCAACATTCATCTTCATGTCCCGTGCCGTGTTGGCGCAGTAGTCCAGATCACACTCGGGGTCCTGATTGAACAGGTTGATCGTGGGAGGTACCTTCTGGTGGTAAAGCGCCAGCACCGTAAAGATGCTTTCGATTCCGCCTGCGCCACCCAGCAAATGGCCCGTCATGGACTTGGTGGAGCTGACCACAGTCTTGTAGGCATGGTCGCCCAAGGCCGCCTTGATGGCATTGGTTTCGTTCAGGTCGCCCAATGGGGTCGACGTGCCATGCGCGTTCAGGTAGTCCACCTGATCGGCATTGACGCCCGCATTGCGCAAGGCGTTGAGCATTGCGCGGCGGGGGCCGTCCATGTTGGGAGCTGTCATATGGCCAGCGTCAGCGCTCATGCCAAAACCGCTGAGCTCCGCATAAATCTTTGCGCCACGGGCTTTGGCGTGTTCGTACTCTTCAAGCACCATGACGCCAGCGCCTTCGCCCAGTACAAATCCATCACGGTCTTTGTCCCAGGGGCGCGATGCCGTCTGCGGGTCATCGTTGCGCGTTGACAGCGCACGCATGGCAGCGAAACCGCCTATGCCCAACGGCGATACCGTGGACTCGGTTCCGCCCGCCACCACCACGTCGGCATCGCCATACTCGATCATCCGCCCGGCTTCACCGATGCAGTGCAGGCCCGTCGTGCAAGCCGTCACCACCGACAGATTCGGCCCCTTGAAGCCAAAACGCATGGAAACGTGTCCAGCCACCATGTTGATGATGGACGCTGGCACAAAAAACGGCGTGATGCGCCGCGGCCCTCGGTTGGTGAGTTCGGCGTGGGTGTTTTCGATCAACGGCAAGCCACCAATGCCTGAGCCGATCACGCAGGCAATGCGTGTGGCGAATTCTTCACTGAGCGCGTCGCCCTCAGGGAGCCCGGCATCCCGCACGGCTTGCGCCGCAGCAGCAATGCCAAAGTGAATGAAGGTGTCCATCGCGCGCGCATCTTTGGCGCTGATGTACGACTCCAGGTCAAGACCTTTGACCTCTCCCGCAATCTTGCAGGCGAAGTTCGACGCGTCGAACTTGGTAATGAGGTCAATGCCGGATTTGCCGGCAAGGAGGTTGGCCCAGGAATCGGCCACCGTGTTGCCCACGGGGCTGACGCATCCCAGGCCGGTCACGACAACGCGACGACGGCTCATGCGTAAAAACCTTCTGCTTGGAACTCGCTTGAGTCAGGCGCAATGCGCCGCTCAGGCCTTCTGGTGAGTGTTGGCGTAGTCGATGGCGTTTTGCACCGTGGTGATCTTCTCGGCGTCTTCATCCGGGATCTCGATGCCGAACTCGTCTTCCAGAGCCATCACCAGTTCCACCGTGTCGAGCGAGTCGGCACCGAGGTCTGCCACGAAGGCCTTTTCGTTGGTGACTTGGGACTCTTCCACACCGAGTTGTTCGGCAATGATTTTTTTGACGCGTGCTTCGATATCGCTCATGGTTTCCCTCTGGGGGTTGTGAATGAATCCGCGATTCTAGCTGCTTAAGGAGAAGCCCCTAAACAGCCCGCCGTCCGGATGAACCGGCGTTATCTTTCATTAATTACATGTACATGCCGCCATTGACATGCAACTCCTGCCCCGTGACGTAGCCGGCCTCGCGCGAAGCCAAGTACGCCACAGCATGAGCGATGTCTGCCGGCTTGCCCATGTGGCCCATGGGAATCTGCGCATTGAGCGTTTTTTGCTGCTCTTCGGGCAGTGCCGAGGTCATGTCGGTCTCGATGAATCCGGGTGCGACACAGTTCACAGTGATGCTGCGGCTGCCCAGCTCTCGCGCCAGAGCCCGCGTCATGCCAGCCACGCCGGCCTTGGCGGCGGCGTAGTTCGCTTGGCCTGGATTTCCTGATGCACCCACCACGCTGGTGATGCTGATGATGCGGCCGAAACGCTGTTTCATCATCGGACGAATAGCGGCGCGGCTCACACGGAACACAGCCTTGAGGTTGGTGTCCAGCACCGCATCCCAGTCATCATCCTTCATGCGCATGGCAAGCGTGTCGCGGGTGATG
>JBCNOJ010000074.1:0-14586 GCA_039593925.1 Acidovorax sp. | reverse complement strand
AGCAGGGCACCATCTCCGCCACCGTGGGCTATCAACCGCCCGGCTACCCGCCCTACCCCGCGTCGCTGTGTACTTCGGTCAACCATGTGGTGTGCCATGGCATTCCCAACGACAAGCCGCTCAAAAGGGCGACATCGTCAACGTGGACGTGACCGTGATCACCAAGGACGGCTGGTATGGCGACAACAGCCGCATGTTCCTGATCGGCGAGTGCTCGATTGCGGCAAAGCGCCTGTCGGCTCTGACGTTCGAAGCCATGTGGCACGGCATCGTGCAGGTGAAACCCGGCGCGCGGCTGGGCGATATCGGCCACGCCATCCAGAAATTTGCGGAAGGCCACGGCTTCTCTGTGGTGCGCGAGTTCTGCGGCCACGGCATCGGGCAGAAATTCCATGAAGAGCCCCAGGTGCTGCACTACGGCAAGCCCGGCACCTTGGAAGAACTGGTGCCCGGCATGGTGTTCACCATCGAGCCGATGATCAACGCCGGTCGCCGCGAAGTGAAGGAATTCGGCAATGACGGCTGGACCATCGTGACCAAGGACCACAGCCTGTCTGCGCAATGGGAACACACCGTGCTGGTGACGCCCACCGGCTACGAGGTGATGACGCTGTCCGCCGGTTCGCCCCCGCTGCCCGCGTTCGTGACCGCCACCAAAACCTGAGGCCCGGGCGGCACGGGCACAACGCTTGCATGGCCTGTTGCGTGGCCACCTTTCACCGCGACATTCGACGACCATGACCGACATCCATGCCCTCCGAGATGCCTACCGCCGCGACAAAGCCGCGCTGCTGACCGCCCTGCAGGCCACGGGCGCGTCCACGCGGGGCATCCGCGTGCTGCTGCGCAAGCTCTCCACACTGGCTGGCACCCTGCTGCAAGCGCTGTGGCAGCGGGCCGAGCTGCCTGCCGATATGGCACTGGTGGCGGTGGGCGGGTTTGGGCGCGATCAGCTGTTTCCGTATTCGGATGTGGATGTGCTGCTGCTCATGCCCGACGGCGCCGCAACCGAAGCCGGCAGTGCGCTGCGCACCCAGTTGGAAGGTTTTATCGGCAGTTGCTGGGATGCGGGGTTGGAGATCGGCTCCAGCGTGCGCACAGTGGCCGAGTGTCTGGCAGAGAGCGCGGGCGACGTCACGGTGCAAACCTCGCTGCTGGAGTCACGCCTGGTTTGCGGCAACGCGGCGCTGTTTGCCGAGTTCCAGCGCCAGTACCGCGCGCAGATGAATCCGCAAGCCTTTCTGGTCGCCAAGACGCTGGAGATGCGCCAGCGCCACAACAAGTACGAGAACACACCCTATTCGCTGGAGCCCAACTGCAAGGAATCGCCCGGCGGGCTGCGCGACCTGCAGATGATCCTGTGGGTGGCGCAGGGCGCGGGCCTGGGCCGCAACTGGAAGGAATTGGCCGCCAGCGGCCTGGCCACGGCCTTTGAGGTGCGCCAGATCGAGCGCAACGAAGCGCTGCTGTGCCTGATCCGCGCGCGCCTGCATGCGGCTGCAGGGCGGCATGAAGACCGCCTGGTGTTCGACCTTCAGACTGCCGTGGCAGAGTCGTTTGGCTACCGCTCAGTGTCGCCCGACGGCTCGCGCCTACCCATGCGCGCCAGCGAGAGCCTGATGCGGCGCTACTACTGGGCGGCCAAGGCGGTGTCGCAGCTCAGCCAGATCCTGCTGCTCAACATCGAAGAGCGCCTGAACCCTTCCACGCACGAGCCGCGGCCGATCAACGAACGGTTTTATGAGAAGGCGGGCCTCATCGAGGTGGCCAGCGACGACCTCTACACGCGCCACCCGCACGCCATCCTGGAGACGTTCTTGCTCTACCAAACCACGGTGGGCTTGAAGGACCTGTCGGCCCGCACCCTGCGCGCGCTGTACAACGCACGCGGCGTGATGGACGGCGCCTTTCGTCGCGACCCGGTCAACCGCGCCAACTTCATGCGCATCCTGCAGCAGCCTTCGGGCATCACCCATGCCATGCGGCTCATGAACCAGACCTCGGTGCTGGGGCGCTACCTGTGGGCTTTCCGCGGCATCGTGGGGCAGATGCAGCACGACCTGTTTCACGTCTACACGGTAGACCAGCACATCCTGATGGTGCTGCGCAACGTGCGCCGCTTCTTCATGGCCGAGCATGCCCACGAGTACCCGTTCTGCTCGCAATTGGCGGGTGGATGGGACAAGCCGTGGATTCTGTACATCGCGGCCCTGTTCCACGACATCGGCAAGGGCCGGGGCGGGGACCACTCGCAGATCGGCGCGGTGGAAGTGCGGCGCTTTTGCCGCCAGCACAGCGTAGACCGCGAAGATGCCAAGCTCATCGAGTTTTTGGTCAGCGAACATCTGGCCATGAGCCGCATCGCGCAGAAGGAAGACCTCTCCGACCCGGACGTGATCGCCAGTTTTGCGCAGCGCGTAGGCAACGAGCGCTACCTCACGGCGCTGTACCTGCTCACGGTGGCCGACATCCGCGGCACCAGCCCCAAGGTGTGGAATGCCTGGAAGGGCAAGCTGCTGGAAGACCTGTACCGAGCCACGCTGCGCACTTTAGGCGGTCGCGCTCCAGACGCCGCCGCAGAGATCGAGGCACGCAAACGCGAAGCCCTGGTGCTGCTGGCGCTGAGCGCCCTGCCCTTCGAGGCGCACAAGGCCCTGTGGGCGACGCTGGACGTGAGCTACTTCATGCGCCACGAGGCTGCCGACATTGCCTGGCACACGCGGCACCTTTCACGCCACGTGGGCACGCCGCGCCCCGTGGTGCGCGCGCGCCAGTCGCTGGCGGGGGACGGCCTGCAGGTCATGGTGTACGCACCCGACCAGGAAGACCTGTTCGCCCGCATTTGTGGTTACTTTGACCGTGCGGGCTTCAGCATTCTGGATGCCCGCGTGCACACGGCCAACAACCGGCACGCGCTGGACACGTTCCAGATCGTCGCCTCGGACCAAGCTGGCCACTACCGCGAGTTGACCCACATGGTGGAGAGCGATCTGGTGCGCGTGATCGAGGAAGGCGGCCCGCTGCCCGAACCCGCGCGCAAGCGCGTGTCACGCCGCGTGAAGAGCTTCCCCGTGGCACCGCGCGTAACGCTGCGGCCGGACGAAAAAGCCCAGCGCTGGCTGCTGGCCATCTCTGCCAGCGACCGCGCTGGCCTGCTTTACCTGGTGGCCCGCGTGCTGGCCCAGCACCATCTGAGCGTGCAACTGGCCAAGGTCAGCACGCTGGGCGAGCGTGTGGAAGACACCTTCCTTGTCCAGGGCCCTGAGCTGCAGAACAACGCCCGCCAGATCCAGATCGAGACCGAGTTGCTGCGCGAGCTATCGGCCTGAAGGCAGGCCAATCACTGCACACCGGCCAAGCCACCCGACACTTCACTATTGATAGCTGCCAGCGCCTTACCAGCAAGCGCTAGCAGCCTATTTGGCTCATTCTTTATTCTTCAGCGATTGGATGGTTTCCAGATGGACATCAGTCGTCCTCTGCCGCATCCATCTCCGGGAAAAGCACCTCGGTAAACCCGAACTGCGTGAAGTCGCGCACGCGCATCGGGTAGAGCTTGCCAACGAGGTGGTCGCACTCATGCTGCACCACACGCGCGTGAAACCCTTCCACCGTACGGTCGATGGGATCGCCATACGGGTCAAAACCGGTATAGCGGATGCGGGCCCACCGCGGTACCTTGCCGCGCAAGCCGGGTACCGAAAGACAGCCTTCCCAGTCCTCTTCTTCCTCAGCTCCCAAGGGAGTGATCACAGGGTTGAGCAGAACAGTCGGAGGCACCAGCGGACGATCGGGGTAGCGGGGATTGCGCGCGTCAGAGCCAAAGATGACGAGCTGCAGATCAACGCCAATCTGCGGTGCCGCCAGCCCTGCTCCGTTCACGGACCGCATGGTGTCGAACATGTCGCGCACCAACAGGTGCAGTTCATCGGTGTCGAAAGCCGTGACAGGTTGGGCCACCCGCAGCAGGCGCGGGTCTCCCATCTTCAGAATGGTGTGAATGGTCATGGGTGAGTGGGCAGGTGCTGGCTTTACACCACGGCAGATCAAAACAATGGGGAGGTTCTAAGCAGAAACCACTGCAAAACAACCTTGATGACAAGGCCTCGCAACGGCCCGCGCAGCATACCGCGCAAGCGTCCCGCCTGTGCACCCGTCGCAGCTACCGTGCCCAGACCGGCTTTGTGGAAAACGCTCACTTTTTGTGTATATAATCGTGGTCTTGTTCCTCAATAGCTCAGTTGGTAGAGCGCCGGACTGTTAATCCGTAGGTCCCTGGTTCGAGCCCAGGTTGAGGAGCCAAGAATTTGCAGGCCCTGCACAAATTCAGCAGGGCCTTTTAGCTGGATATCTTCCAGATACCGATCATTCCTCGATAGCTCAGTCGGTAGAGCGCCGGACTGTTAATCCGTAGGTCCCTGGTTCGAGCCCAGGTCGAGGAGCCAATTACGCTCACTGTGAACCACCGAACGGTGGTCGTGTCTCACCAGACACTCAGGGTGGTAGTCCACCATCACCTGATCAGCCGTCACAGTGATCTCCTTCACGAACGACCCCACAAACTCGTGCAGTTTTTTGGGGTCTTCGCAATTCCACCCATCCCAAAAGTGCTTCGCCCGCTTCGTGCGAGCCCGCCTGGGGTCACTCGTCCGCATTCATGCGTTGTTCGGCTGAAGCTCACCCAGACTATTTTCCTAGCGCCGGATGTGATCATCCCACCAGCGCTTCGTCCATAGGCTTTATCTGCAACAGCTCGGCAGCAAGAGCCACCCTCAGCACAGGCCCAAGCCGCCTCCCAGCTCCACGTCAACAGTTGAGCCGTCACGGAATTGAATCTTGGCCCAGCTCTCATCCTCACTCACGACGGCGGGGATACCGTTGAAACGTAACTCCCCCGTGTAGTGCTTTGACACCACGTTGAACAGCTCGAACGCTTTCAGGGATTCAAAACGCTTTACCCACACAGCGGGAATGCGAACGTGCTCGGGAAAGTCTCCGCGCCGCATGGCAACCATCAAGTCATCGCGAACGCTTCGAATGCGATTCAGCTCATCCAAATCCATTACAGATCCTTTAGTTAAAACTCGGCCAACTCCGCATTGGAGCTTCAGGGCCACGCACATCGCCATAAAGGTACTCGCCGTGAAAGTCTCTCCGGTGCTGTAGCCGTTCCTCCCTGCGAGTCTGTGTACACCCCCAGTGGCAGCGGGCTCGAGTTTGCACGGTTTAGGCGAGTCATCAAGGCGGATACCAACATACCGCATGCCTGACAATCTCCGCATGCCCTCGCAACTGCCCTGGCTGGAGCCCGATGCCCACTTTCCCGACCCTACCTGCGCCTGGGGCGCCACTGACCCCGCCCCTGGGCTGCTTGCTGCGGGGGGCGCACTCAGCACGTCTGCCCTCTGCGCCGCATATGCACAGGGCACGTTTCCCTGGTACGGCTCGGGTCAGCCCATTCTTTGGTGGGCCCCTGACCCGCGCATGGTGCTGCCAGTGGCTGATTTTCGTCTGCACAGGTCATTGCGCAAGACACTGCAGGCATTCCGCAAAAATGGGCGGTGCGAGATCCGCGTGGACAACGACTTCGCGGCCGTTATCCACGCCTGTGCGACCAAAGAGCGTGACGGTCAGGCAGGCACCTGGATCGTGCCGGAGATGATTGCCGCCTACATCGCGCTGCACGAAGCAGGCCATGCCCACAGCGTCGAGACCTGGATCGACGGCAGGCTCGCGGGCGGGCTGTATTGCGTCGCGCTCGGCAAAGCGGTATTTGGTGAGTCTATGTTTGCCCACAGCACCGATGCCTCCAAGATCGCGCTGTCTGCCCTGATTTGCCTGTGCAAGCAGCAGGGCGTCACATTGATCGATTGCCAGCAAAACACCCAGCACCTTGCGTCGCTGGGCGCCCATGAAATATCGCGTGCCGAGTTTCTCACTCATGTAGAAGCGGCTCGCAAGCAGCCCGGCCTCGCGTGGCGCTTCGACCCCGTATACTGGACCGCGCTGCTGCCCACCTTGACACCCATGGCATGACGCAACTCAACGACCTACCGCTGCAAACCCTGCAGTTTTATGCGACAGCCCCCTATCCCTGCAGCTATCTGCCGGACAGGCAAGCCCGCTCGCAGGTCGCCACACCGAGCCATCTCATTCAGAACGACGTGTATTCCGGCCTGGTGGCGAATGGCTTCCGGCGCAGCGGCATGTTCACCTACCGACCCTATTGCGATGGATGCCAGGCTTGCACCCCTCTCAGAGTGCTCGCCTCAGAATTCCAACCCGACCGCAGCCAACGCCGCTCCGTGGCACGGCACGGCAACTTGCAGGCGCGTGTCCTGAGACTGTGTTTTGTGCCAGAGCACTACCAGCTCTACCTGCGCTACCAAACCGGACGCCACGCCGGCGGCGGCATGGACCATGACAGCATCGACCAATACACGCAGTTTTTACTGCAAAGCCGCGTCAATTCCAGATTGGTTGAATTTCGCGAAACCGACGCATCGGGCGAACCCGGCGCCCTCAAGATGGTTTCTATCCTCGACGTGCTGGACGATGGCCTCTCTGCCGTCTATACGTTTTATGAACCCGAGCCCCGCTGCAGCTACGGCACCTACAACGTGATGTGGCAGATCGCGCAGGCCCAGTCACTCGGCCTGCCTTACGTCTATCTGGGCTACTGGATCGAGGCCAGCCCCAAGATGAATTACAAAGCGCGCTTTCACCCTCACGAAATCCGCACCGACGGCCTGTGGCAGCGTGGTACGCCAGCGGCATTCACGGCCGCAAAAGCCAGTTGAGAGCGGGATCGCATTTCACAAGGTAAGATGCAGCGGCTGTTTTTCTTCGCCGCCCAATGAAAAAAATCGATCCCAGCATCCCGATCAAACCCAGCGTTCAGGTTCTGGAACGCATGTTCACACTGATCGATGTCTTGGCATCTCGCGAGGAGGCAATCTCCCTGAAGGAGATCAGTGAGAAAACGGGTCTACATCCCTCCACCACCCATCGCATCCTGAATGACCTCACCATTGGCCGATTTGTGGACCGCCCCGAATCCGGCAGCTACCGTCTGGGCATGCGCTTGTTGGAACTGGGCAATCTGGTCAAGGCCCGCCTGAGCGTGCGGGATGC
Organism: Acidovorax sp.; assembly: GCA_039593925.1. Classification (GTDB taxonomy): domain Bacteria; phylum Pseudomonadota; class Gammaproteobacteria; order Burkholderiales; family Burkholderiaceae_C; genus Acidovorax. Next base: position 7,452 of record JBCNOJ010000074.1, on the reverse strand, counting down.
CGCGCTCACCCCTATGCGCAATCTTCACAAGCTCATCCAGCAGCCCGTCAACCTGAGCATGCGCCAAGGCGATGAAATCGTCTATGTGGAGCGCGCTTACAGCGAGCGCTCCGGAATGCAGGTGGTACGCGCGATCGGCGGCCGTGCGCCACTGCATTTGACGTCCACCGGCAAGCTGTTCCTGGCGTTGGACGACCCGCAACGCGTGCGGGCGTATGCGACCCGCACCGGCCTGTCAGGCCAGACGCGCAACAGCATCACCCAGTTGCCGATCCTGGAGCGCGAGTTGGCCAAGGCCCGTCAATATGGCATTGCCCGCGACAACGAAGAACTGGAACTGGGTGTGCGCTGCATGGCGGCAGGCGTCTATGACGACCAGGGAAAGCTGGTGGCAGGTCTGTCGATTTCCGCCCCTGCCGACAGGCTGGATGAAGGCTGGCTACCCAAGCTGCAAGCCACGGCCAGCGAAATCTCGACAGCCCTGGGACATGCAGCCAGCGCTGATCCAGCGAGCGACAGTGCCGCAACCGGAATGCGCGGCTTGATTCGCTAAGGCCGTTTGCCCATAAAAAAACAAATCGCCAGATCGGCTGTACCGCGATCTGGCGTTCAGGGCGTAGGTGCTGACTACGCCATGTGAGCGGGGCTTCTGCGCTTACCCGCCACTGCCACTGACGCGCACCGCTTGCAGTGGCGTCGCCATCGAAGGCAGCGCAGGCTTGGACTCCACCCACTGGCGCACGCGCTCGGCATCGCCCAGGCGGCTGAACTTGCCAGCGGAATCTAGGAACACCATGATGAGCTTGCGCCCTGCGACCTGTGCCTGCATGACCAGGCAACGCCCTGCTTCGGAGATATAGCCCGTCTTTTGCAGACCGATGTCCCAAGAAGGGTTCTTCACCAATCCATTGGTGTTGTTGTACTGCAGTGTTTTATGCCCCACGGCCACCTCGTACCCGGGCGACGTGGACAGCTCGCGCAGCAAGGGGTCACCATGCGCCACGTTGACCAAAGTGGCCAGGTCGCGCGCACTGGACTGGTTGCGGCTGGACAGCCCCGTAGGCTCCACATAACGCGTATCGGTCATGCCAAGCAGCCGGGCTTTGGCATTCATCTGCGCCACGAACACATCCAGCCCACCAGGGTAAGTGCGCCCCAGTGCATGGGCCGCCCGGTTTTCACTGGACATCAGCGCCAAATGCAGCATTTCACCCCGCGTGAGCGTGGTACCCACCGTCAACCGAGAACGGCTGCCCTTCTCGGTGTCCACATCTTCCTGAGTGATGGTGATGGCTTCTTCCATGGGCAAATGCGCCTGGGAGATGATCATGCCGGTCATGAGCTTGGTCAGCGACGCGATGGGCAGCACGGCGTGGTCGTTTTTGCTGAGCAAAACCTCCTGCGTTTCTTGATCAATGACCAAAGCTACGCTGGACTTGAGGTCCAACGGATCGGTGATTTCATGCAAACCGGCCATCTGTCCGAAAGACAGCCGGGGTGGTGCTGGGGTGTAGGCCACACGGGTCGGCGCCTTGGCCGCCTTGGCAGTGATTCGCACCGGCTTGGTGTTCGCGGCCGCTTTACGCGGTGCAACTGCGCGCTTTGCGCTGCTGGAGCTGACATGCTCCTTTTTTGCGACTGCCTTTTTGCGCTCGCCGGCCTGAGCAGCAGGGGCAACCAGTGCCGCGCTGACCAAAAAAACGCTCAAAACCTGGCAAATACGGCTCACTGCGGTGCGACGAACATGGTGCATCAAAGTGCTCCAAACAGTAAAAGGTGTGGTGCAGTGTACAGAATCAAAAAAAGTCGCGCAAGATCAATACCTTGCGCGACTTTCCGAGAAAGTGAATGAATTATAAAAACAATAATCAGCCTTGTGCAGCCACCCTGTCAGCTTTACTTTGTAACTTGTTCAAGGCGCTGAGATAAGCCTTGGCCGATGCCACCACAATGTCTGGGTCTGCACCCACCCCATTGACGACACGACCGCTGTTCTGCAGGCGTACCGTGACTTCCCCCTGGCTTTCAGTGGAGCCACTGATGGCATTGACGGAATACAGCACCATCTCCGCCCCGCTTTTCACGTGAGATTCGATGGCTTTGAGTGACGCGTCCACCGGTCCATTGCCAGCGGACTCGCTTCTCACCTCGCTACCGTCCACAGTGAACACGATGCGTGCGCGGGGCTGCTCGCCGGTTTCGCTTTGCTGGTACAGAGAGACGAAACCGTATTGCTCCTTTTCTGCGGTCACACTCTCGTCGCTCACCAGCGCCAGGATGTCCTCGTCAAAAATTTCGCTCTTGCGGTCGGCCAGTTCTTTGAACTTGGCAAATGCCACGTTGATTTCGGTTTCGCTTTCCAGCTGCACGCCCAGTTCTTGCAGACGTTGCTTGAAGGCATTGCGGCCACTGAGCTTGCCGAGCACGATCTTGTTGGCACTCCAGCCCACGTCTTCGGCACGCATGATCTCGTAAGTGTCGCGCGCTTTGAGCACGCCATCCTGATGGATGCCCGAGGCATGGGCAAACGCATTGGCCCCGACAACCGCTTTGTTGGGCTGCACCACGAAACCGGTGGTCTGGCTGACCATGCGGCTGGCCGCCACGATGTGCTGCGTGTCAATGCCAAGGTCGAGGTTGAAATAGTCGCGGCGCGTCTTGACGGCCATCACCACCTCTTCGAGCGAGCAGTTGCCAGCACGCTCACCCAGGCCGTTGATGGTGCACTCCACCTGCCGCGCACCACCGATCTTCACGCCGGCCAGCGAATTGGCCACGGCCATGCCAAGGTCGTTGTGGCAGTGCACGGACCAGATGGCTTTGTCACTGTTGGGAATGCGCTCGCGCAGGGTTTTGATGAAGTTGCCATACAGCTCAGGGATGGCATAACCCACGGTGTCGGGCACGTTGATGGTGGTAGCGCCCTCTGCAATCACGGCCTCCAGCACGCGGCACAGAAAATCCGGGTCGCTGCGATAGCCGTCTTCAGGGCTGAACTCGATGTCGCCCACCAGATTGCGGGCAAAGCGCACAGACTGCTTGGCCTGTTCCAGCACTTGCTCCGGTGTCATGCGCAGCTTCTTTTCCATGTGCAAAGGGCTGGTGGCGATGAAGGTGTGGATGCGCGCACTGGCTGCGCCCTTGAGAGCCTCTGCGGCACGCGCGATGTCACGGTCGTTGGCACGAGAAAGCGAGCAGATCGTGGATTCCTTGATGGCGTTGGCTATGGCCTGCACGGCTTCGAAGTCGCCGTTGGAGCTTGCGGCAAAACCAGCCTCGATCACATCCACTTTCAGGCGCTCCAGTTGGCGGGCGATGCGCAGTTTTTCGTCTTTGGTCATCGAAGCGCCGGGCGACTGTTCGCCGTCGCGCAAGGTGGTATCAAAAATGATGAGTTTGTCAGCCATGTCGTTCTCTCCTGGTATCAGTGGGTGAGGGCCCGCAACGTCAAAAATCTGGCGCCCAAAGCAAAAGGCCCGTTGCGGGTGCATACGGGCCTTTGTGGAAAAAGTGTGCGCGTGCGCCTACCGTCTCCGCCCGTGGGGAGGTAGCAGTAGAGCCAGAGCAAACACATTCATGCGGTGCAATGTAGCACATGTGTCCGCCCGGAATGACGGCGGTCACTTGTGCAGTCCGCGCTCGTCGGGTTCTTCGGTGGACGTACTGATCACGCTGCTGTGCTGCCCTTTGGCTTTGCGCCAGGCGTATACGCCATAGCCGCTCACTCCATAGAGCACGAACACACCGAACAAGACGATGGGCGGGTGGATATTGATGACCGCAATGCCCAACGCAATCAGCACGATGGCCGCAAAGGGCACACTCTTTTTCATCTGCACGTCCTTGAAGCTGTAGAACGGAACGTTGGTCACCATCGTGAGCCCCGAGTACAGCGTGAAGGCAAACATCGTCCAGGTGATCTGCGACCAAGTGAGCCATGAATCTTCTCCCGGATGCACATCCAGCTCCGTCATCAACCAGATGAAGCCCGCCACCAGCGCAGCCGCGGCAGGTGAAGGCAGCCCCTGGAAGTAGCGCTTATCCACCACGCTGGTGTTCACGTTAAAACGCGCCAAACGCAGCGCAGCGCAAGCGCAGTACACAAATGCGGCGATCCAGCCCCAGCGCCCGAGTCCTTGAAGCGACCACTCGTATGCGATCAGGGCGGGAGCCGCACCGAAGGACACCATGTCCGACAGCGAATCCATCTGCTCGCCAAAGGCACTCTGGGTGTTGGTCATGCGGGCGACACGACCATCCAGGCTGTCAAGCACCATGGCGCAGAAGACGCCAATCGCCGCTTGGTCAAAACGGCCGTTCATGGCCATCACGATGGAATAGAAGCCCCCGAACAAGGCTGCGAGGGTGAACAGGTTGGGCAGGATGTAGATACCCTTGCGCCGCTTGCGCACCAGCACTTCGGAGTGGTCCGGGGAATCATTTCCGTCATGCATCAAAAAAGACCTCCAGCGCTTACCCATCAAGCGCAAGCAGCTATTAAATATATAGTAATCACTTGGGCTGCCTACCAACACAACAGCGACCGCATGTCTCTGGCGAAGCTCGCAGTGTAGCGCCTGCGCACACCTTGTTACGTGCATAAAAAAGGCCACCGAAGTGGCCTTGATCGCAAGAGAAGGTGCGAATCAGTTGCGGGTCTGATCGACCAGCTTATTTTTGGCGATCCAGGGCATCATGGCGCGCAGCTGGCTGCCCACCTTCTCGATGCTGTGGTCGGCCGTGTTGCGGCGGCGCGCAGTCATCGACGGGTAGTTCAGGCGGCCTTCCTGGATGAACATCTTGGCGTAATCACCGTTCTGGATGCGCTTCAGGGCATTGCGCATGGCGGCACGCGACTGCTCGTTGATCACTTCAGGGCCGGTCACGTATTCGCCGTATTCGGCGTTGTTCGAGATCGAGTAGTTCATGTTGGCAATGCCGCCTTCGTAGATCAGGTCCACGATGAGCTTGAGCTCGTGCAGGCATTCGAAGTAAGCCATTTCAGGGGCGTAGCCAGCTTCCACCAGGGTTTCGTAGCCCATCTTGATCAGCTCGACCGCACCGCCGCACAGCACGGCTTGTTCGCCGAACAGGTCGGTCTCGGTCTCTTCCTTGAAGTTGGTCTCGATGATGCCAGCCTTGCCGCCGCCGTTGGCAGCAGCGTAGCTCAGGGCCAGGTCACGAGCCTTGCCAGACTTGTCCTGGTGCACAGCGACCAGGTGGGGCACGCCGCCGCCTTGGGTGTAGGTGTTGCGCACGGTGTGGCCAGGGGCCTTGGGGGCGACCATCCACACGTCCAGGTCGGCACGGGGCACCACCTGGTTGTAGTGCACGTTGAAACCGTGGGCGAAGGCCAAAGAAGCGCCTTGCTTGATGTTGGGTTCCACGTTGTTCTTGTACACGGCTGCGATATCTTCATCGGGCAGCAGGATCATGACCACGTCAGCGGCCTTCACAGCATCGTTGACTTCCAGCACATTCAGGCCGGCCTTGCCGACCTTGTCCCACGATGCACCGCCCTTGCGCAGGCCGACCACGACCTTCACGCCGCTGTCGTTCAGGTTCTGTGCGTGTGCATGGCCCTGCGAGCCGTAGCCGATGATGGCCACGGTCTTGCCCTTGATCAGGCTCAGGTCGGTGTCTTTGTCGTAGAAAACTTTCATGGGTCGCTCCGGTTGAAATACGTTGTTTGGGGGTTTAAATTCGAAAAACGGGGGGAATTGTCTTACACGCGAAGAATCCGCTCGCCACGACCGATGCCGCTGGCGCCGGTGCGCACGGTTTCCAGGATAGCCGTGCGGTCGATGGCTTGCAGGAAGGCGTCGTTCTTGGACTGGTCGCCTGTGAGCTCAATGGTGTAGCTCTTCTCGGTCACATCGATGATGCGGCCGCGGAAGATGTCTGCCATGCGCTTCATTTCCTCGCGCTCCTTGCCCACCGCGCGCACCTTCACCATCATGAGCTCGCGCTCGGTGTACGCACCCTCGGTGAGGTCGACCACCTTGACCACTTCGATGAGGCGGTTCAGGTGCTTGGTGATCTGCTCGATCACGTCGTCGGAGCCCGTGGTCTGGATGGTCATGCGCGACAGCGACGCATCCTCGGTGGGCGCCACGGTGAGCGATTCGATGTTGTAGCCACGGGCCGAGAACAGGCCCACGACGCGGGAAAGAGCTCCAGGCTCGTTTTCCAGCAAGACAGCAATGATGTGTTTCATAAGAATAGATTCCTCTTTTCGCTGCCCTCCCCCGCGCACGGTAATGCGCAGGCTTGGCAGGCAATAGATTCGTCAAAATTGAAAGCTACCAAATTGATAGCTACTAGCGCTTGATAGACAGGCGCAGAAAACCGATTTAGCTTATTAAAGGTCTTCCGACCCCAGCAACATTTCGGTGATGCCCTTGCCGGCCTGCACCATCGGGAACACGTTCTCGGTGGGGTCGGTACGGAAGTCCATGAACACCGTGCGGTCCTTGAGCTTGCGGGCCTCGCGCAGTGCAGGCTCCACATCCTGAGGACGCTCGATCAGCATGCCCACGTGGCCATAGGCCTCGGCCAGCTTCACGAAGTTGGGCAAAGCATCCATGTAGCTGTGGCTGTAGCGGCCGGAGTATTCGATCTCCTGCCACTGGCGCACCATGCCCAGGTAGCGGTTGTTCAACGAGCAGATCTTGATCGGCGTGTTGTACTGCAGGCAGGTGGACAGCTCCTGGATGTTCATCTGCACCGAGCCTTCGCCGGTGATGCAGAACACCTCGGATTGCGGCTTGGCCAGCTTGATGCCCATGGCGTAAGGAATGCCCACGCCCATGGTACCCAGGCCGCCGGAGTTGATCCAGCGACGGGGTTCATCAAAACGGTAGTACTGCGCCGCCCACATCTGGTGCTGACCCACGTCAGATGTGATGTAGGTATCACCATCCTTGGTCATGTTCCACAGCGTTTCAACCACGTACTGGGGCTTGATCACGTCGCCGCTGCCCATGCTGTACTTCAGGCATTCACGCTTGCGCCAGCCCTCGATGGTGTCCCACCAAGCAGCCAGGGCACCAGCGTCGGGGCGGGTGCTGCTCTCGCGGATCATGGAGATCAACTCGGTGAGCACATCCTTCACGTCGCCGACGATTGGGATATCGACCTTCACGCGCTTGGAAATGCTCGACGGGTCGATATCGACGTGGATGATCTTGCGGTCGTTCTGTGCGAAGTGCTTTGGATTGCCGATCACGCGGTCGTCGAAGCGCGCGCCCACGGCCAGCAGCACGTCGCAGTTTTGCATCGCGTTGTTGGCTTCGATGGTGCCGTGCATGCCCAGCATGCCCAGGAACTTGCGATCGCTGGCCGGGTAGGCGCCCAAACCCATCAGGGTGTTGGTGACGGGGTAGCCCAGCATGTCCACCAACGTGCGCAGCTCATTGGTGGCATTGCCCAGCAACACACCACCGCCGGTAT
>JBCNOJ010000073.1:0-14601 GCA_039593925.1 Acidovorax sp. | reverse complement strand
GGCGGATTTCGGCCTCCAGCGCGCTGCCATTGATGGAAGTGGCATCAAAGCCCATCACGCAGGCGCCCATGCGATCAATCAGCTTGCGGGCCGGGTGGTCAAGGTTGCTGAAGAACTCCGGTTCCGCCAAGGCCACGCGCAGCACCGGCACCTGCAGGCGCGCAAACCAGACGCGCACTGCTGGGGGAATGCGGTCTTCGGCAAGGATGCTCTGAAACATCAGGGCCACCACCTCGATGATGGCCTTTTCTCCGGCAGTGTTGGCCTTTTTCTTCAGCTCGGTGGAGCGCTCCCGCACGGTGCCTACCAGTTGGACCACGGCGGCGGGGCTGTAGTCCTCCATCAGCGTGCCCACGCCGCTGTAGTACGTGTCCGCCTGAACGCGGTGCGCCGTCAAGGCGTGGGCCAAGGCTGCAGATGCAGGCGGCGCATTCACCATGTCAAAGCCGGTGGCGGGCTGCGTGAGCAGGCGGCGTAGCTGGCCCATCACACCCTGTGCGCGCTGGCGGGCACGCGACAGCGGCGTCATGCCGGTCGCAAACCCCGCGGGCATGCCGCGCTGTGGATGGCCACCGGGGGGCTGCATGCGTTGCCCGGGAGGGTAGGCCCCGGCGCCCCGCATTGGCGTAGGTTGTTGAGGGTATTGCTGCGAAGCATGCCAACTACCACCGCGAGCTGCCGCTGCGGCTGCCATGGCTTCCCGGGTTTGTGCCAAGGCCTGTGAAGCCAGTCCGCCAGAGCCGGATTCACTCCCCCCTGTTGCGCTGGCTCCAGCGCTGCTTGCTGTGCGCTTTACACGGGACTTCAGGTCGGTCTGCGGGGTGACGCCTTGCTCCACGTAGAACACGTTGACCGCCTGGTACTGCTTCTGCAGCAGGTTGGCGAGCTCGCGCTGCAGAGGGTCGATGACGATCAGCAGATCGTTGCGCGGCAGGCCTGATTCGATCCACTGCTCGACCAGCAGCAGGCAAACCGTGTCCGGACGCAGGATGTCGCTGTTGTCCAGATCCTGCCCTTCCAGGCTTTGTGTGCGCTGGCGCAGGGTGTCGAACTGGGGGCTCACCTGCTCGCTCACAGTGAGCGCCATGCGCGAAGCGATGATCTTGTTTTCCACCACATCGTCGCTCAGCAGCTCAAACTGGCTGGCCCCGAGCCCGGCAGCCACATTGCCGCCCCGCGAGGTGCTCACATGCGGGGCAAGGGCTTCGCGAAAGGCCTTGCCGCAGCGGTCCACCCACGCGGCGTTGTGCTGCTGATAGGCCATCCACGTGTCACGGCGCGACTGCATTTCGCGCGCGGTGCCGGTCTGGGTCATCAACGTGGTGACGAACTCCAAGACCGTCTTGTTCAGTTCGGGCAGACCTGCGCAGAAGCCCTCCACAAACCGCTGTCGCGCCTGGCGGGCCAGCCGGCGCTGCGGAACGGAAGAGGGCATGGGCTGCATAGGCAGATGTTAGCGGGTCAGACAGTGGCTCCAGCCTGGGGATCGTTGGGATCCCCCTCCTTCTTCACCGTCTTGACCAAGTCTTCGCGCTTGACGCCCAGCCACATCGAGATGGCCGCGGCCACGAACACCGACGAATAGATGCCGAACAGGATGCCGATCGTGAGCGCCAGCGCAAAGTAGTGCAGGCTGGGGCCGCCAAAGAAGAACATCGACAGCACCATCGCTTCGGTCGAGGCGTGGGTGATGATCGTGCGGCTCATCGTGCTGGTGATGGCGTGGTCGATCACTTCCGGCGTGTTCATCTTGCGGAATTTCCGGAACGCCTCGCGGATCCGGTCGAAGATCACCACCGATTCGTTCACCGAATACCCCAGCACCGCCAGCACGCCCGCCAGCACCGCCAGCGAGAACTCCCACTGGAAGAAGGCGAAGAAGCCCAGAATGATCACCACGTCGTGCAGGTTGGCGATCACGGCGGCCACGCCGAACTTCCATTCGAATCGCATGGCCAGGTAGATCGAGATGCCCAGCACCACCACACCGAGTGCCATCAGCCCGCCGTGCACCAGTTCCTCGCCCACCTGCGGGCCAACGAATTCGGTGCGCCGCAAGGTGACTTCGGGGTCGGATTTTTTGAGCGCCTCCAGCACCTGCTCACTCTGCTGGGCGGACGTCACACCCTTTTGAACGGGCAGGCGAATCATCACGTCGCGAGATGTGCCGAAGTTCTGCACGATCACGTCGGAATAGCCGAGGCTGGACACCGTCTCACGCACCTTGGCGATGTCGGCACTCTGGGTGTAGGCCACCTCCATCACGGTCCCACCGGTGAACTCCACCGACAGGTGCAGACCCCGAGTGACGAGGAAAAACACCGCCAACGCAAACGTGATGAAGGAGATCGCGTTGAGAACCAACGCGTGCTTCATGAAGGGAATGTCTTTTTTGATCCGGAAGAACTCCATGTCCTTCTCCTCTTATTGGTTCTTGGCAGCCACGGAGCGCACATCAGCGCCTTCGGGCTTCCATACTTGGCCGATGGACACGCTCTTGAGCTTCTTGCGGCGGCCGTACCACAGGTTGACCAAGCCACGGGAGAAGAAAACGGCCGAGAACATGCTGGTCAGAATGCCGATACAGTGCACCACTGCAAAGCCGCGCACGGGGCCAGACCCGAAGGCTAGCAGCGCCAGACCTGCGATCAGGGTGGTGACGTTCGAGTCCAGAATGGTGGCCCAGGCGCGCTCATAGCCCGCGTGGATGGCCGCCTGCGGCGCCGCACCCGCGCGAAGCTCTTCGCGGATGCGCTCGTTGATCAGCACGTTGGAGTCGATGGCAACGCCCAGCGCCAGCGCCATGGCCGCAATGCCCGGCAAGGTGAGCGTGGCCTGCAGCATGGAAAGAATGGCGATCAACATGAGTACGTTGACCGCCAGGGCCGCGGTGGAAAACACGCCGAACAGCGCGTAGTAAATGCACATGAACGCGGCGATGGCCACCATGCCCCACACCACGCTGTCGATACCGCGCTCGATGTTGTCGGCGCCCAGGCTGGGGCCGATGGTGAATTCCTCGATGATTTCCATGGGCGCCGCCAGCGAACCGGCACGCAGCAGCAGCGCCGTGTCGTTGGCTTCCGCCGTGGTCATGCGGCCCGAAATCTGCACGCGCCCGCCAGCGATCTCGGTGCGGATCACGGGGGCCGTCACCACTTCACCCTTGCCCTTTTCGAACAGGATGATCGCCATGCGCTTGCCCACGTTCTCTCGCGTGATGTCGCGGAAGATGCGCGAGCCCTTGGCGTCCAGCGTGAGGTTCACGGTGGGTTCCTGCGTCTGGCTGTCAAAACCAGGCTGGGCGTCGGTCAGGTTTTCACCGGTCAGGATGACCTGCTTTTTCACGATCACCGGCTGGCCGCTGCGCTCCAGATAACGTTCGGAGCCGAACGGCACCGGGCCACGGCCGGTTTCGGCGGAACGGGCTTCGGTGCCCTCGTCGACCAGACGCACTTCCAGCGTGGCGGTGCGGCCCAGAATGCGCTTGGCCTGGGCGGTGTCCTGCACGCCGGGCAACTGCACCACGATGCGGTCAAGCCCTTGCTGCTGAATCACCGGCTCGGCCACGCCCAGTTCGTTGATGCGGTTGTGCAGCGTGACGATGTTCTGCTTGAGAGCCTGCTCTTGCACGCGGCGTGTGGCCTCGGGCTTGATCGTGGCGCGCAGCTTGAACTCGTTGCCGTCCGGGCTGCTCGTGGTCTGCAGGTCGGCGAACTGGTCGGTGATGAGGTTGCGCGTGGCGGTCAGCGTGGCTTCGTCGCGCACGCGGATTTCCACCGCCTGGCCGTCGCGGCTGATGCCGCCGTGGCGGATGCTCTTGTCGCGCAGCGCGGTGCGCAGGTCGCCCGCATAGGATTCGGCCTTCTTGGTAAGAGCCGCCTCCATGTCCACCTGCAGCATGAAGTGCACGCCGCCACGCAGGTCCAGCCCCAGATACATGGGGTTGGCATGCAGTGCCTTGAGCCACAGGGGCGAGCGCGAGATCAGGTTCAGCGCCACCACATACGACGGGTCGCTCTCATCGGGCACCAGCGCCTTCTGAATGGCGTCCTTCGCCTTGAGCTGGTTGTCTGGCGTGTCGAAGCGCGCGCGCACCGAAGTGCCTTCCAGCGCCACGAAGTCGGGCGTGACGCCAGCGGCCTTGAGGGCGTCTTCCACCCTCTGTTGCACGGCCGCGTCCACCTTGATGGTGGCCTTGGCTGACGAGACCTGCACCGCAGGCGCTTCGCCGAAGAAATTGGGCAGGGTGTAGAGAATCCCCACCAGCAGCACGATCACCAGGATCGTGTATTTCCAGACCGGATATCGGTTCATGATCGCGCTCTTACCTCTCGGAAAGCTTCAAAGGGCGGCCCGCTCGCAAGCCTGCCGCCCTTTCACAGTTTCAATCAACAAGCCCCGCGGGCAGACGTTTATTTGACAGAGCCCTTGGGCAGCACTTGCACCACGGCGCTGCGCTGCATCTGCACTTCGACACCTTCGGAGATTTCGACGTGCAAGGAGCCTTCGGACAGGCGCGTGACCTTACCCATGATGCCGCCCGCCGTGGCGATTTCGTCACCCTTGGCCAGGGCGTCGATCATGGCGCGGTGTTCCTTCTGGCGCTTCATCTGGGGGCGAATCATGACGAAGTACAGCACCACGAACATCAACACCAGAGGCAGCATGCCCGTGAGCGAAGACATCATGTTGCCGCCTTCAGCGGCAGCAGCGGGTGCGGTTTGGGCAAAAGCAGAAGAAATAAACACGGACTGGACTCCACAAACGGATGGTCAATTTTTTACAAAACCGCAGCCGACACGCGCACACGCAGGCGCCGGAGCAGAACAGGGCATTGTATGCGGCGCCCCGCCGGTTGCCCTAGGGCTAAGACCCAAGCAAGTGCCGGGTGTTTGCGCGGTGCGCCAGAGGTCCGGTAGGCAGATTCAGAAACTTATATAAAAACAGCTGCCAGCGCTTTTGTAGTAATCGCTGGCAGCTATTGTTTTTATAGCTGAAGGCCGGTCTGGCGGTGCCAGGCCTGGGCGCTTGAGGTCACGCCGCCAGGGGTTGCGCGGCAGGAACCCCGCTGCGCCACTGGGCCATCAGCCCGTCCCACTGCGGGCGCACCGCCTTCAGGTGCCGCTCCTTGACGTGGCCGTAGCCGCGAATCTCTTCCGGGATGCGTGCAATGGTCACTGCCAGGGCCAGGTTGTCGGCATTCAGCTTGGCCAGCAACTCGTCGATGCAGGCGCGGTACTCCACGATCAGGGCGCGCTCCATGCGGCGCTCCTCGGTCTTGCCGAAGATGTCCAGGGCCGTGCCGCGCAGGCCTTTCATCTTGGCGAGCACACCGAAAGCGCTGCGCATCCAGGGGCCAAACGGTTGCTTGACCAATTCGCCCTTGTCGTTCTTCTTGGCGGTGATGGGTGGCGCCAGGTGGTGCACCAGCTTGTAGTCGCCTTCAAACATGTTGGCGATCTTGTCCGTGAAAGCCTTGTCGGTGTGCAGGCGCGCCACTTCGTACTCGTCCTTGTAGGCCATGAGTTTGAACAGGTAGCGGGCCACGGCTTCCGACAGCTTGGTGCCGGTGCCCAGCTTGGCTTCGGCGGCCTTCACCTTCTCGACGAAGGCCTGGTACTCGGCAGCGTAGGCCGCGTTTTGGTAGCCGGTGAGGAACTCCACGCGCTTGGCCACCATTTCGGTGAGCGATGGCTTCTTCACGAACTGGATCACCTGGGCGGCGGCAAACAGCGACTGCACCGACGCCAGATCGTGCGCGCAGCGGCGGCCCCATTCAAACGCCGCCTTGTTGTTGTCCACCTGCACGCCGTTGAGTTCCATGGCGCGCATCAGCGATGCCAGGGTCAATGGCACGCGGCCTTTTTGCCAGGCGTAGCCCAGCATCAGCGGGTTGGTGTAGATGCTGTCGCCCAGCAGCTGGGTGGCCACCTGCTCGGCGTCAAAGCTGCCGACACCGCCCGCGCCCACGGCGGCCTCGATGGCGCTGTCGCAGTTGGCGCCCGGGAACTGCCAGTCCGGGTTGGTCACGAACGCCGCCGTGGGCGTGCCGTGGGTGTTGAGCGCCACGAACGTGCGGCCCGGCTGCATCACGGCCAGCGTGTACTTGTGGGCGGCCACGATGGAATCGCAGCCGATGACGAGATCGGCCTTGGCCGTGTCGACCTTGGTGGTGTAGATGGCCTCGGGGCGGTTGGCGATCTGGATGTGGCTCCAGGTGGCGCCCCCCTTTTGGGCCAGGCCACCTGCGTCTTGCGTGATGACGCCTTTGCCGTCCAAGTGCGCCGCCATGCCCAGCAGCGAGCCGATGGTGATCACGCCCGTGCCGCCGACACCGCCGACCACGATGCCCCAGGCCGTTTCAGCCACCGGCAGTACGGGCTCCGGGATGGGGGGCAGACTCGCCAGATCACCCTTCTTTTCCTTCTTGGGCTTCTTGAGCTTGCCGCCCTCCACCGTGACGAAGCTCGGGCAGAAACCGTTGACGCAGGAATAGTCCTTGTTGCAGGTGCTCTGGTTGATGCGGCGCTTGCGGCCGAATTCGGTTTCCACCGGCTCCACGGAGAGGCAGTTGGACTTGGTCGAGCAGTCGCCGCAGCCCTCGCAGACCAGTTCGTTGATGACCACGGTCTTGTCGGGCGTGGCCAGCGTGCCGCGCTTGCGGCGGCGGCGCTTTTCGGTCGCGCAGGTCTGGTCGTAGATGATGACCGTGCAACCCTTGATCTCGCGGAACTGGCGCTGCAGCGTGTCGAGCTCGTCGCGGTGGTGCACCGTCACGCCTTCGGCCAGCGGCACGCCGTCGTACTTGTGCGGCTCGTCGGTCACGATGATGAGCTTCACCACGCCTTCCGACTTGAGGCTGTTCATGATCTGCAGCACCGAGTGGCCTTCGGGCCGCTCGCCCACCTGCTGGCCGCCGGTCATGGCCACGGCGTCGTTGTAGAGCACCTTGTAGGTGATGTTGGTGCCTGCGGCGATGCTCTGGCGGATGGCCAATAGGCCGCTGTGGAAGTACGTGCCGTCGCCCAGGTTGGCAAACACATGCGCGTCGGTGGTGAACGGCGCCTGGCCCACCCAGGTCACGCCCTCGCCGCCCATCTGCGTGAAGGTGCTGGTCTTGCGGTCGGGCATCCAGTTGGCCATGTAGTGGCAGCCAATGCCGGCCACGGCGCGCGAGCCCTCGGGCACGCGGGTGCTGGTGTTGTGTGGGCAGCCGCTGCAGAACCAGGGGGCGCGTTCGCCTGTGTCCACCTTGAGCTCGGCCATGCCGCGCTCGCTGGCTTCGATGATGGCCAAGCGCGTGTCCATGCGGGCGACGATGTCGCTGGGCACACCCAGCTTCTTGAGGCGCTTGGCGACAGCCTTGGCGATGATGGCGGGCGTGAGGTCGGCCTTGGCGCGCAGCAGCCAGTTCTGGCTGGGATTGGCCATGCTCCACTCGCCACCGGAGTTATCGCCCTCCACTTCGTCGAACTTGCCCAGCACATTGGGGCGCACATCGGCGCGCCAGTTGTAGAGCTCCTCTTTCAGCTGGTATTCGATGACTTGGCGCTTTTCCTCCACCACCAGGATCTCCTGCAGCCCCTGCGCGAAGTCGCGCGTGATGGTGGCTTCGAGCGGCCACACCACATTGACCTTGTGCACGCGAATGCCCAGCGCGCGGCAAGTGTCGTCGTCCAGGCCCAGGTCGATGAGTGCCTGGCGCGTGTCGTTGTAGGCCTTGCCGCTGGCGATGATGCCGAAGCGGTCGTTCTTGCCTTCGATGACGTTGTAGTTGAGCTTGTTGGCGCGGATGTACGCCAGGGCCGCGTACCACTTGTAGTCCATCAGGCGCGCTTCCTGCTCCAGCGGCGCATCGGGCCAGCGGATGTGCAGGCCGCCGGGTGGCATGGCGAAGTCTTCCGGCGTGATGATCTTCACGCGGTCGGGGTCGATGTTGATGCTGCTGGAAGACTCCACCACTTCCTGGATGGTCTTCATGCCCGACCACACGCCAGAGAAGCGGCTCATGGCGAAGGCGTGCAGGCCCATGTCCAGAATCTCCTGCACGCTGCTCGGGAAAAACACCGGCGTGCCGCAGGCCTTGAAGATGTGGTCGCTTTGGTGCGCGGCCGTGCTGCTCTTGCTGATGTGGTCGTCGCCCGCAATCGCGATCACGCCGCCGTGCTGGGCGGTGCCGGCCATGTTGGCGTGCTTGAACACGTCCGAGCAGCGGTCCACGCCGGGGCCCTTGCCGTACCAGATGCCGAAGACGCCGTCGAACTTCTTGCTTTGCGGATACAGGTCAAGCTGCTGCGTGCCCCACACGGCCGTCGCACCCAGCTCTTCGTTCACGCCGGGCTGGAAGACGATGTTGTTGGCCGCCAAATGCTTTTTGGCCGCCCAGAGCGCCTGGTCGTAGGTTCCGAGGGGAGAGCCCCGGTAGCCGCTGATGAAGCCGGCCGTGTTGAGACCTGCGGCCGCATCGCGCTGGCGCTGCAGCATGGGCAGGCGGACCAGGGCCTGCACCCCGCTCATGAACGCCCGGCCTTCATCCAGTGTGTATTTGTCGTCGAGCGTGACGGTTTCCAGGGCTTTGCGGATGTGCGCGGGCAGTGGGGCGTTCATGGCTATGTCTCCAATGGCTTTTTTGGGGGATCCGCGCCTTGTGAGCGTGGTCAGGCAGCGCATCGCGGCCCGTTTAGGGCTGCGGCTCTAGTGCTTGGGTAAGTGTATGTCTGTGCGGCGGATATGTCTTTGCGTTGTGTGCCGCATTTGGGCTATTCTGAGAAAGGATCTTTCCTGAATTCCCACTTTTGTGAACACTCTCGACAAATTCGACATCGCCATCCTCAACGAGCTGCAGGCCGATGCCCGGTTGACCAACGCCGAGCTGGCGCAGCGCGTGGGCCTGTCGGCCGCACCGTGCTGGCGCCGGGTGCGGGCCCTGGAGGAG
Source organism: Acidovorax sp. (assembly GCA_039593925.1). Taxonomy (GTDB): domain Bacteria; phylum Pseudomonadota; class Gammaproteobacteria; order Burkholderiales; family Burkholderiaceae_C; genus Acidovorax. The sequence goes on along the minus strand of JBCNOJ010000073.1, from coordinate 5,663 downwards.
CAAGGCTTCATCAAGGGCTACCGCGCCGAGATCGACCGGCACAAGATCGGCCTCGGGGTGCTGGCTTTTGTGCGGCTGGATGCCGACCGGAGCACGGGCAACCTCACGCGCCAGATGGAAGAAGCGATCCGCCAGATTCCGGAGGTGGTCTCCTGCCACTACATCAGCGGTACCGGCACATTCGAGCTTCAGGTGGTGGCGCGTGACCTGGACAGCTTTTCGCAGTTCGCGCGCGAGGTGTTGCTCAACCTGCCCAATGTGAAAGACATGCACACGAGCTTCTCGCTGGGCGAGGTCAAGGCCAGTAGCGCGCTGCCGCTCACGCATCTGGTGCGGGCAAAACCATAGACGCTATTGATTTAGTAGCTTTTGGCGCTTTATGCAAAGGCGCTAGAGGCTGTTTTGGCTTGTGGTCGCTTGGCTGGGAGAGGCTGTGCAGGTAACAAGGCGTTAGCGCATGGCCCGGGCGCATGCTGTGCTGTATAAGCCTGCGGAACCACTGAGGACTGCCCACTGCCGTGCGGGCGTGCGGTTCTGGGTGGGTCCATGAATACGACGGCTTCTTTCGGGCGCAAGCGTTCCGCCTGCCGAAGGGGCCCCAACGAGGGAGCGGGCAGCATGGTCATTTGGGGTATTTTTTGGGGGGCGGTGCTGGGCTCCTGGTTCGGCGGCTACGGCGACTTCGGACCGTTTCTGGGCGGCGTTCTCGGCGCGTTTGCCGGGCTGTCGCTGCGCTGGTCGGTGCGTTCCGCCATCCGCAAAGAGCTGCAGGCCCATGCGGCCAAGGCGGTGGCTGCCCCAGTGCCTGGGCCGTTGCCTGTATCGGCGCCCCAGGTGCCTTCCGCGGCGGACACCCGAGCGCCCGCTGCACCCGCGGCGGTGCCGGTCTCAGCACCCGCCATCACCTTGCCCGCAACGCGCGAGGCGCCTGACGACACAGAGGATTCATTCTGGGCTGGCCAAACCACGCCGCAAGGCAGAACGGCAGCTTCGCCAGGGCCCGTTGCCTCCACCCCCGCACCTGCGCCCCGCCGCCCTGCGGCGCCCAGCCAGCCCGGCGCTGTGGAACAGGCGGTGCTGGCGGCCCGAAACTGGTTCCTGGGTGGCAACACCATCGTGCGCGTTGGCTTGGTAATCCTCTTCATCGGCCTGTCTTTCCTCGCCCGGTACGCGGCGTCGGCGGGGTTGTTTCCCGTGGAGTTTCGCCTGGCCGTCGTCGCGGCGGTGGGCATTGCGTTGCTGGTGGTGGGGTTCCGCAAGCGGGCAGACAAGCCCGGCTTTGCGCTGGCGCTCCAGGGCGGCGGCGTGGCGGTGATGTACCTCACCGTGTTCGCGGCCTTCCGGCTCTACGGATTGGTGCCGCCGCTGCTGGCTTTCGGGCTGATGATCGCGGTTTGCGCTGCAAGCTGCGCCCTTGCGCTGTTGCAGAACTCGCGCGCACTGGCGGTGGCGGCGTTTGCGGGTGGCTTTGCGGCGCCCATCCTGCTGTCCACGGGCCAGGGCAGCCACGTGGGCCTGTTCAGCTACTACACGCTGCTCAACCTGGCGATTCTGTTCATCGCCCACAAGCGCTCCTGGCGCGTGCTGAACGTGGTCGGCTTCATCGCGACCTTCGGTGTTGCCACGGCCTGGGGGGCGCTCAAATATGCGCCTGACCAGTACGCCAGCACGCAGCCCTTCCTCGCGGTGTTCGTGCTCATCTACCTCTTCACCGCCATCCTCTACGCGCGCAATACGCCCACCCGGCTGGGCAACACGGTGGACACCATGCTGGTCTTTGGCACGCCGCTGGTGGGCTTTGGCCTGCAGGCGGGTTTGGTGCAGCCTTTCGAGCTGGGCGCCGCGTTTTCGGCTCTGGCCTTTGCGGCGCTCTACCTGTTGACCGCGACGGTGCTGGCGCGCCGCGCACAGGACAGCTGGCGCCTGCTGACGGAATGTTTCATTGCGATTGGTGTGGGCTTTGCCACCCTGGCCGTGCCGCTGGCGCTGGACGCGCAGTGGACGTCGGCCGTGTGGGCGCTCGAAGGCGCGGGCGCCTTCTGGGTCGGCATGCGCCAGGCGCGGTGGATGCCGCGGGCCTTTGGCCTGCTGCTGCAAGGCGTGGCCATGCTGGCTTTCATGGAGAGCACCTCCACCCTCTCGCCCTTGCCGCTGCTGAACCCGGCCTTTTTGGGCGCGATGCTGATCGCGCTGCCCGCCTTGCTGCTGGCATGGTGGCTGCGCAAGCCGCTGCCCCACAGCGGTTCGGCCTGGGCTCGGGGTTATGCGGCGGTGGAAGCGCGGCTGTCCAGCCCGGCGTACCTCTACGGTTTTGTGTTCTGGTGCCTGGCTTGGCTGCTGGAGATCACGCGGCGTGTGCCTGCGCCAGAGTCAGGCCAATGGCCCGTGGCCGTGTTTTCCGACCGCATCGCCGAACTGTTGGGCATGCTGGCCATCGTGCTCAGCGCCGCGCTGTCGATGAAGCTTGGCCTCAAGACCCGCTGGGCCGTGGCAACCTGGCCTGCGCGCGGCACCATCGCCGTGCTGGCGCTGGGTTTCATCGCACAGGTGGGCGACGGCTACCGCGTGCTGGCCACGCCCGCGTGGGCCGTGTGGCCCGTCGTGCTGGCGTTGCACGTGTGGATGCTGCGGCAGACGGACCGCCTGCAGGTGCAAGCGGCCGAAGACACCAGCGGACCCGCCCGTTCGAAGGGCGCTTCGTCGCCGTTCGGCTGGTTCCATGCCGCCACCGCGTGGCTGGTGACGTTTCTGCTGGCCGACTGCCTGTGGTCCGGCATCGGCAAGGCCGAGCTGTGGCGCACTTCGTGGGCCGGTGTGGTCATGCTGGTCAGCGCGATTGCGGTGCTGATGCTGCTCGCGCTGTGGGCGGGCCGCGGCAACCGGCCTGCCGCACGCGCAGCGCTGCCCTGGCCGCTCAACCCGCATGCCGAGGCCTACTACTGGCTGGCGGCCCTGCCGCTGGCGGTGCTGGTGTTCTGGGGCGCGCTGGTCGCTGCCGTGCACTCGTCAGGCCACACTGCGCCGCTGCCGTACATCCCGCTGCTCAACCCCACCGACCTCACGCTGGCGCTGGCGCTGGGCGGGCTGGTGTTCTGGCGGCGCGTGCTGGTGTCGGCACAGCCGCAGCCTGCCAACGCAGGCTGGGTGACGGGCCGTAATGCGCTGGCGGCGCTGGCCTTGCTCGCGTTTGTCGCAATCAACACCGTGTGGCTGCGTGTGGCCCACCACTACTTCGGCGTGCGCTGGGATGCCTCGGCGCTGTTCGACAGCTTTGTGGTGCAAACCGGCTACGCCATCCTGTGGACGCTGCTGGCGCTCAGCATGATGGTGCTGGCGCACCGCAGGGCGCAACGGCCGTTGTGGCTGGTGGGCGCGGGCCTGCTGGGCGTGGTGGTGGTCAAGCTGCTGGCCATCGATCTGTCCAACGCGGGCGGCGCCGAACGCATCATCGCCTTCATTGCCGTGGGCGTGCTGATGCTGGTGGTGGGCTACTTCGCGCCATTGCCACCCAAGGCCGCTTCGGTTGCGGCGCCGGACGCTACGCCCAAGGCACCGGTAACTCCGGTCCCACCGGTGGCAGCGGCGCAAGAGGAAACACAGCCATGAGATTTGCAATTCGCCCCCAGCAGCACCCCTTGAGCGCCGTGCTGGCCGCGGCCACGCTGTGGATTTCCGCCGGTGCAGCCCTGGCCGCTACCGATGCCAACAGCCCTGCTGCCTACGCCATCCGCATCCCCGTCACACCCGTGGCCGATGCGCCGCTGCAGCGTGTGTTGCTGCCCGCCGAGGTGCTGGTGCGCCTGCAGAACGCGGGCTACGCCGACGTGCGGCTGTTCAATGGCGCAGGCCAGCCTGTGCCCATGGCCCTGGCGGGCGTGGCGGCGGCCAGTGCGCCAGAAGAAGCGGTGACTTTGCCTGCCTACCCCATCCTGGGCGCTGCCGGCACCGCAGGGCCTGCAGGGCTGGAAGGGCTGTCGCTGCGCATCGAAGAACGCCAGGGCCAGCGCGTGGTTCAGGTCGAAACGGCGGGTGCGCCCGGCGTGGCAACTCCGGGCGTCGCGCAAACCGCGCAGGTCGTCCGCGGCGCGTTGCTCGACGCCCGCGGCGTGCAGCTGCCGGCGGCCCGCATGGCGCTGGATGTGGACCTGCCCGCCGGCCAGCCCGTGACCTTCACCGTCCAGGCCAGCAAAGACTTGAAATCGTGGCGGCCACTGGCCGAAACGGTGCTGTACCGCGCCGACGCTGCCACCTCGCCGGCCGCACCCGGCCGCCTGGGCAACGAGCAGATCGACCTGCACCGCGCCGACCTGCAGGGGCAGTACCTGCGCGTGACCTGGGGCGATGCCGCCGTGACCCTGCGCGGCGCCACGCTGGCCACCACGCGCGGCCCTGGCCCGCGCGAGCGCGTCAGCGCCAGCATGGCCGTTCCGCCGCTGGGCAACAACCCGCGGGAGCTGGTGTTCGCGCTGCCGTTTGCCACGCCGGTCGCTGCGCTGCGCATCACGCCACAGGGCAGCAATGTGTTGGTCCCGGTGCGTGTGCTGGGCCGCAACCAGCGCGAGCAGCCCTGGTCGCATCTGGCCAGTGCCGTGGTCTACAGGATGTCCATCGGCGGCAAGGAGCAGGCCAGTGCGCCCGTCGAGCTGGGCGGCCCCTCCGTGCGCGAGATCAAGATCGAAGCCGACGCCAAGACGCCCGGCTTTGCCGCCGCACCCGAAGTCGCCTTGCAGTTTGAGCCAGCGCAGCTGGTGTTCCTGGCCAGCGGGCCGGGGCCGTTCACGCTGGCGGCCGGGCTGTCGGGTGCCGCTTCAGCGGCGAGTGCCTTCCTGCCGCTGTCCAGCCTGGTGCCAGGCTATCAGCCAGCGCAGGAAAACGCCCTGCCCGTGGCGTTGGCCGACGTGGCCCGCGCCGACATCACGGGTGGCAAACCCACAGACGGCCCACTGGTCGCGGCGGCCACTGCCAGCGATGGCCCGTCGACGCGCAGCATGGTGCTGTGGGGTGTGTTGCTAGTTGGCGTAGGGGTGCTCGCGCTCATGGCTTGGGCGCTGATGCGGCAGACAAAGCAGGTCAACAAGGCGGCGGCCGCGCCGTCCGATGCCGAATGAGAACAGGTTCTGGCGGCACGAGCATCCATGCGGTTCAGCCGCCAAGCGCTCGGGATTCGTCTGACATCGTGAGGGCGTGGACCTGTTGGCGCTTGACCCGTGCGGGGTGGCGTGGAAGTGGCTATTCGCTGCTTCGCGCACGCGCCCGCTTCAACCGTCGCACAATGTGCACACATGCCACCCTTGCCGACCCATGAAAGTGCGCGCAGCCCCGCGCCCCCCGATTCCCCTGTGAACAGCGCCGGCTCCGGCGCAGCGGCCCACCGCGCGGAGGTGGCCCAGGCCGCCGAAGCCACGGTGGTCGCGCAGCTCGAAGAGAGCGCGCCGTCCGCCCCCGAGGCAGCGTCCCTCTCACCTTTTGCGCCGCTGTCGGTGCCCGTGTTCCGCATGCTGTGGCTCACCTGGGTGGCGGCCAACACCTGCATGTGGATGAACGACGTGGCGGCCGCCTGGCTCATGACCACGCTCACCACCTCGCCCGTACTGGTGGCGCTGGTGCAGACGGCGTCTACCTTGCCGGTGTTCCTGCTGGGCCTGCCCAGCGGCGCGCTGGCC
>JBCNOJ010000072.1:0-14626 GCA_039593925.1 Acidovorax sp. | reverse complement strand
GCTGCTGGAGTTTGTGGCCAGCCACGTGCTGTCCGGAGTGCAGCGCAAGCAGGCCCGGCATGACCTGGAGGGCGCCGTGAGCGCGGGCACGGCCGAGCTGGCTCGCGCCAACCAGGCCCTGCAGGCCGAGGTATCGCGCCGCCAGCGCGGCGAACGCCTGCAGGCTGCGCTCTACCGCATCGCCGAGCGCGCCAACGACCCCGGGCCGGTGCAGGACTTTTACCGCGCAGTGCACCACAGCGTCGGCGAGCTGCTCAATGCGCACAATTTCTACATCGCGCTGTTGTCCGAAGATGGCAGCGAGCTGCACTTTCCGTACTACGTCGACGAAAACCAGGTGAGCGCCCAATCGCGCCCGCTGGGCAGGGGCATGACCGAGTACGTATTGCGCAACGGCCAGCCGCTGCTGGCGTCGGGCGACGAGATCGAGCGCCTGCACCAGCAGGGCGTCATCAGCAAAAGCGGTCCCAGCTCGCGCTCGTGGGTGGGTGTGCCGCTGGTGTGCGAAGGCCGTGCACTGGGCGTGGTCACGGTGCAAAGCTACCAGCCCGAGGTGACCTACACCGAGCGCGACCGCGACCTGCTGGGTTTTGTGTCGCACCAGATCGCCAGCAGCCTGGTGCGCCGGCGCACCACCGAATCGCTGCGCGTGGCCAATGCCGAGCTGGAGCAGCGCGTGGCCGAGCGCACGGCCGAGCTGCAGGAGCAGATCGAAGTGCGCCGCCGCGTGGAAGCGCAGCTCAAGCACGAAACCCTGCACGACGCGCTCACCGGCCTGCCCAACCGCAGCTACCTGCTGGAGCGGCTTGACTGGCTGCAAAGCCGCCTGCACCGCCAGCCCGACCAGCGCTTTGCGGTGATGTTCATCGACGTGGACCGATTCAAGCTCATCAACGACAGCATGGGCCACCCGGCCGGCGATGCCGTGCTGCAGCAGATCGGCCAGCGTTTGGCCAGCGTGCTGCGCGCGCCCGACATGGTGGCCCGCGTGGGCGGCGACGAATTTGCCGTGCTGGTGGCCGACGCCCCCGCGGCCGACCCGGTGGTGCGCATCGCGCGCCGCATGCTGGAGGTGCTGGACGAGCCCATGGTGGTGGCGGGCAAGCGGCTGTTTGCCTCGGCCAGCATCGGCATCTCGCTGTGCGACCGCGACAAGCCCAATGCCGCCGACCTGCTGCGCAACGCCGACACGGCCATGTACCGCGCCAAGGTCAACGGCCGCCGCCGCTACGAGCTGTACGACGCGCACCTGCACAGCGATGCGCTGCGCGTGCTGGACCTGGAAAACGCCTTGTGGGTGGGCGTGAAGGAGCGGCAGTTCGAACCTTACTTCCAGCCCATCGTGTCGCTGGCCGATGGCAGCGTGTGCGGCTACGAGGCGCTGATACGCTGGCACCACCCCACCGAGGGCTTGCTCACACCCGGTGAATTCCTGGGCGTGGCAGAAGAAAGCGGCTGCATCGACACCATCGACTGGCAGATCTACGAAACCGCCACCGCCCGCATGGCAGAGCTGGTGCACGACACCGGCTTCACCGGCTACCTGAGCGTGAACGTGGCGCCCCGCCACTTTCGCCAGCCCGGCTTTGGCGAGCGCATGCTGCGCGTGCTGCAGGACGCGGGCCTGCCACCGCAGCGCCTGTGCCTGGAGATCACCGAGGGCGCGCTCATCGAAGACCCCGAGCACACCAACACCGTTCTGCACGAGCTGCGGGCCCACGGCATGGCGCTGGCGCTGGACGATTTCGGCACCGGCTATTCCTCGCTCGGTTACCTGCACCGCCTGCCGCTGCTCACCCTCAAGATCGACCGCAGCTTTGTGCAGCCGCTCGATGCAAGCCCGCCGCCGTCGGGCGACAGCGCCACCCCCAACCCCAGCGCTGCCGTGGTGCGCGCCGTGCTGGCACTGGCGGGTTCGCTGGGTCTCAAGGTGGTGGCCGAGGGCATCGAAACCCCGACCCAACAGCAGGTGCTGCTTGACCTTGGCTGCACGCAGGGGCAGGGCTACCTGTTTGGCCGGCCCAAGCCACTGGGTGCTCCTGATTTCATAGTAACTGACGCTTGATACACAAGGCTTCCAAGCAAAAAAGGCTTGAAATCTTTGAAAAACAAGCGCTACTAGCTCCTGAATTCATAGCTTGCTGCGGCCCAGAAAACTGCTGGGCGGCTGCCCCATCGCCGCCTTGAACATGGCAGAGAACGCGCTCTCGCTGCCATAACCACTGACTGCCGCCACCTGGCCCACCGGCTCGCCGCGCGCCAGCCGGGGCAGGGCGTGGGCCAGCACCGCCTGCTTGCGCCACTGCGCAAACCCCATGCCGAACTGCGCGCGGAACAGGCGTGCCAGCGTGCGTTCGCTGGCACCGCTGTCGGCCGCCCAGCCGTGCAGCGTGGCGTGGCGGCCGGGGCCATCCAGCACCGCCTGGCACAGCGCGCGCAGGCGCTTGTCGCTGTGCGGGCCGGGCAGGGGAACGCCCAGGGCCAGGGTTTCGGCATGGGCCATTTCATCGAGCACCAACGCTGTCAGTGATGCCTCGCGCGCGGGGCTGGGCGGCGGGCCGCCCACCGGGTCCAGCGCCGATACCAGCTCGCGCAGCAGGGGCGATACCGCCAGCACCCGGCCGCTCACGCCGCTGGGCGGCACCACGCTCGGGTCCACGTACAGCGTGCGGAACGCTGCCGCCTCCAGCACCGCCACCGCGTGCAGCGCGCCCGGCGCAATCCACACGGCGCGCGATGGCGGCACGATGTACGAGGCGGGCGGGCCCGGCGCATACACACGCACCTGGATCACGCCGCTGGCGCAGTACGCGAGCTGGCCCCAGGCGTGGCGGTGGGGCTCAAAGTGCGAATCGGCCGCCATGTCGCGCGCCCGCACCCGCACCGGCCGGGCGGGCGTGGGGGTAAAGGGGTCGGTGTCGCCCAGGGGGGCAGGACGGCGTTGGCGTGGCAGGGACATGGGTTCAGGCCGTACAGGTCGGTGCGGGTCAGTCAGCGGCAATGGTGAAGCCTGATTGCGAGGAGGCGCTGGGTCGGGATTGGTTCGACATTGGGTCGGCAGGCAACACCCAATGGGCTCCTGCGTGGTTGGCGCAAATTCGCCGAAAGCTGGCGTTCCGTCGCATTCCAGAAAATGAGGGCCAATACTACGATGCCGCCATGACTTCTGCCAACGCCACCCTTCCCACCGCCCCCGTGCCCTTGCGCGCCGACGCCAGCGTCATCGGCCTTGTGGGCATTGCGCACCTCATCAGCCACTACAGCCAGCTCCTGCTGGCGCCGCTGTTCCCGTGGCTCAAAGACGCGTTCCAGGTCGGCTACACCGAACTGGGCTTCCTGATGACCATCTTCTTCGTGGTCTCGTGCGCCGTGCAGGCGGGCTCCGGCTTTGTGGTGGACCGCTTCGGCCCCCGGCCCATCTTGTTCGGCGGCCTGGCGCTGCTGGGCTTGGCAGCGTTCGGTTTTGCGGCCAGCACCAGCTACGCGATGCTGGCTGCGTTCTCGGTGCTGGCGGGCATTGGCAATGGCGTGTTCCACCCGGTGGACTACACCCTGCTCAACAAGCGCGTGAGCGCGCCGCGACTGGGCCATGCCTACAGCGTGCATGGCATCACCGGCAGCCTGGGCTGGGCGCTGGCGCCCGCCATGCTGGTGCCCATTGCCATCGCCACCTCATGGCGCGTGGCGCTGGTGTGTGCGGGCATTCTGGCGTTTTCGGTGCTCCTCGTGCTGCTGGTCAGCCGCCGCCACCTGGAGTTGCCTGCGGTGCCCGCGCCCAGCGCAGCGGCCCGCGCTACGGCGCCCGGTGGGGCTGCGCAGCAGGGCGGCAACTTCGCGTTCCTGCGCATCCCGGCCGTGTGGATGTGTTTTGCGTTCTTCTTCTTTTACGCCGTGGCGCTGAACGTGGTACAGGCCTTTGCGCCCGAGGCCGCGCGCCAGTTGCACGCCGTGCCCGTGGCGCTGGCCGCGATGTGCCTCACGGTTTATATGGTGGCCAGCGCGGGTGGCATGGTGCTGGGCGGCTTCCTCGCGGCCGACCCCAGCCGCTGCGAGCGCATCGTGGGCGTGGGCTTCGGCCTGGCAGCCTGCGTGGCGGTGGCGCTGGCCTTGATGCAGGTGCCCGGCGTGCTGGTACCCGTGCTGTTCGGCGTGATGGGTTTCTGCGCGGGCATCGCGGGCCCCTCACGCGACCTGCTGGTCAAGCGCTCCACGCCCGAGGGCTCCACGGGCCGTGTTTACGGCATCGTGTATTCGGGGCTCGACATCGGCCAGGCGCTGTCGCCGCTGCTGTTCGGCATGCTGCTGGACCATGGCCGATTCACGGCGGTGCTGCTGGGTCTGGCCGTGGTGCAAGGCGTGCTGATTGCAAGCGCGTTCAACGTACGCAAGGTGCGGCGGACGGCGGCTGTAGCGAGTGCGTAGCCCGCTTCGGCGGGCCTGACGCTGCCTGGGCACCGGCCCTGCGCAGCGGGGCGGCACTACAGAGGCATCGCGGCGTCCTCAGCGGATTGCGGCACGGATTTCGTTGGGGTGATGGCACGCAAGGGTGCCGTGGCGCCGCCCCCACAATGTCACCATCGGCCCAACGGGTGTACCAAGAGGTATGACAACTCCGTGTATCGTGCAACCTTCTGTGCAATAAGGCTGTGAAAAGTCTATTCTGGGGCGTTCAGGCCCCGCGTGCGCGGTCAGGGAGCATCCGCCTGAAACCGGTGGCAACCGCTGCACCGCAGCCCTTGCACTCCTCCATGGAGACAGGCCCAGCAAGGATGCGATTTGAACCCTCCCACGCCCCTTCTTTCTACGGCGCTTCACTACTTCATTGCAGTGGCTCGGTCGCAATCCATCTCTGGTGCGGCCGACATCGTGCATGTGGTGCCCTCGGCCATCAGTCGCCAGATCCAGCGGCTGGAAGATTCGCTGGGCTGTGCGCTGTTTGATCGGCAGTCGCGCGGTGTCAAGCTCACGGAATCCGGGGAGCGCCTGCTGGCCTGGGCACTGGACGTGCAGCGCCAAGCGGACGAGCTGGGCCGGGAAATGCAGGGCGAAGAAGGCGGCCCCCACGAAACCATCCGCATCGCTGCGGTCGAAGCTTTTGCGGTGGGCTTTATGTCCCGCGTGATGTCGAGTTTTCAAAGCCGGCACCCTGGCGCCTATCTGCACCTGCGCGTGGGGCGCCCCTCTGAAGTTACCCGCTGGGTACAGTCGGGTGAGGTGGACTGCGGTTTGCGCTTCGGGCTGGACCATGAACCCGGCGCGCACACCGTGTACACCGACCGCGCGCCCATCCGCGCTGTAGTGGCACCCAGCCATGCGCTGGCGGGTCACCGATCGGTCACACTGGCGCAATTGGTGGCGCACCCGTTGGCACTGCCGGGGTTCGAGACCACACTGCGGCAGATTCTGGACGGTGTGTGCCGCACCGAAAAGCTGCGCTACCAGCCCCGCTTTGCAGGCGACATCGGCACCTTGCTGGCGCTGTCGGCGCAGGGCGATGCGGCGCTGCTGGCCAGTGACTACGCGGCACGCGGCTTCGTGCGTGCAGGCAGCCTTCGCTCCATCCCCGTGGTCCATCCACAGTTCGAGCGGCGCCGCGTGATGCTGCTGGCAACGCCGGGTGTTGCCCCATCGCCGTCGGGCCGCCTGTGTGCATTCATGCAGCACGTGATCGAAGAAATCCGCTCTTACTGGGTGTCCCACGTACCGGACGCATGAGCCCGGGGTAGCTGGCCGCTGGACTTTTTCTGCAGCAGTTGGCGCATGCCCCCGCACCACTTACTGCGGTGCGGAGTGGAGCAAAGTTTCAGAACTGTTCCCAGTCGCTGTTGTCCTTGGCACTGCCCGCGCGTGGCGCCATGGCCACCGCAGGGGCTGCCTTGGCCTGGAAACTCGTGCCGGTGTTCCTGTGGGTGTTGGTGCCGATTCGCGCTGGCGGCGTGCCGCTGGCGGCAGCCGCCGCAAAGGAGTGCGGATGCGGGTGAGCGCCACTTTGGGCTTCGAGTTTGAACACCGACACTGCATGCACCAACTGCTGGGCTTGCGCATTGAGGCTGTCCGCCGCAGCGGCGGACTCTTCCACCAGCGCGGCGTTTTGCTGCGTGACCTGGTCAAGCTGCATCACCGCATCGTTGATCTGGCTGATGCCATCGGTCTGCTCGCGTGTGGCGGTGGTGATCTCGTTGATGAGGTCCGCCACGTGCCGCACCTGGGTGACGATGCCCTCCATGGACACGCCCGCCTCGTTCACAAGCTGGCTGCCGTTGGCCACCTTGCCCACGCTGTCGTTGATGAGGGCCTTGATCTCCTTGGCCGCCTCGGCACTCTTTTGCGCCAGGCTGCGCACTTCGCCTGCCACCACGGCAAAGCCGCGCCCTTGCTCGCCGGCCCGCGCAGCCTCCACGGCCGCATTCAGCGCCAGGATGTTGGTCTGGAACGCGATGCCGTCGATCACGCCAATGATGTCGGAGATGCGCAGCGACGAGTCGTTGATTTCGCCCATGGTCGTGATGACGCGGCCCACCACTTCGCCACCTTGCTCGGCCGCCGCGCTGACCTTGCGTGCCAGTGCAGCCGCTTCACGCGCTGTTTCGGCGCTGCTGGTCACCGTGCTGGTCAGCTCTTCCATCGATGCAGCGGTTTCTTCGAGGTTGCTGGCCTGCTCTTCGGTGCGTTGCGACAGATCGGCATTGCCCACCGCGATCTGACCCGCGCCGGTGGCGATGCTGTCGCTGCTGCTGCGCACCGTGTGCACCACCGTGCGCAGCGAGTCCTGCATGGCCTTCATCGCGGCCACCACGCTGCCCGGCGTGGCGCGGCGGGTGTCGATGGCGGCAGACAGGTCGCCCTCGGCAATGGTGGCCGCCGCGCGGGCCACATCGGCGGGCTCGCCGCCCAGCTGGCGGGTCAAGCCCCGCGTCAGCAGCCCACCAATCGCAATGCCGATGACCACGCCGCCCACGGTGAGGCAGATCAGCAGGGTGCGGATCTGTTCGTAGATGGCATCCGTCTGCTCGTTCAGGGTCTTGGCGTTGCTCCTCTTGCGGTCCACCATCTGGCCCAGCAGGTCGTCGGCCTTGTCGGCGATGGCACGGTACTCGTTCATCTTCTCGGCCGATCCGCGGGTGTTGGACAGGTCCTCCTGCTTGAGCAGCGCCAGCACCGTCTGGATGCCCGAGTCGTAGCTCGTCAGAACATTCTGTGCTTCGCGCGCCAGGGCGCGGCCGTCCTGGGTCGCGAAGAACTTCTCGGACTTGCCCGCTTCTTCATGGGCGGTTGTGAGCCGCAGCTGCACGTTGTTGATATGCCGCTGGCGCTCTTCGTCGGTGGTGGCCAGCAGGGCGCTGCGCACGGCACGGCTCGCGGCAATGAGCTGAATATTGGCTTCGGAGGCATGCGACAACCCGGCGATATCGCGCTCGTACATCAATTGCGCCAGTTCGTTGATGTCGCCGGCTTTCAGGATGCCGCTGATGCCGATGACAGCTCCGATGCCGGCCACGATCAGAAATCCTCCGATGAGCTTGGCGCCCACCTTCATGTTGTTCAACCACTCCATGGAAATCCCTCTGCGTAGGTATTGAATTTGGCTTGCGCGAATGCGCGGGCTGCGCCTGGGCGGATGGATGGGCCGTGCGAAACGGCCGCGCCCGGGCGTGGTTCAGTCTACGAAGCGGGGTGGGTGTGTGCTGCGGAGTTTTTCGAAGGCAGCTGTGCAAAAAAAGCAAACCACAGCGCCTGATGCGGCGGGCGGCCTTTGGCCGTAAGCGCCGAGCTGTGCCGTACGGACACTCAGACTTGTGATGGCGCGGCACCCAGATGCGGTGCATCCGCAGGGACCGCCGGGGCTGCTGCGTTGCCGGCAGGCGCTGTGGGCGCAGTGGGCACGATGAAGCCGGTGGCCGTCACCAGGGCATCAAAGTCGATACCCGCCAACGGACGGCTGAACAGATAACCCTGGAAGGCATGGCAACCGCCCTGGCTGAGGAAGGCGCGCTGCTCTTCGGTCTCCACACCCTCGGCGATCACCTTGAGCTCAAGGCTCTGACCCAGGGCGATCACGGTGCGCGCAATGGCCGCGCCGTGCGGGTCTGTGAGTACATCGCGCACAAAACTCTGGTCGATCTTGAGCTGGTCGAGCGGCAGGCGCTTGAGGTAGTTGAGCGATGAATAGCCGGTGCCGAAATCGTCGAGCGAAAAGCCCACGCCATGGCCCTTGAGCGCCTCCATCTTGGCGATCAGGTCACCCACATCGTTGACGAGCATGCTTTCGGTCAGCTCCAGCTTGAGGCGGCGGGCGTCGATGCCGGTGCGGCGCAAGGTGGCCAACACCTGTTCCACGAAATCGGCCTGGCGGAATTGGTGCGCGCTGACGTTGACCGACAGCGTGAGGTGCGCCGTGAGCGGGTGGGCGGACCACCGCACGATCTGCTGGCAAGCGGTCTCAAGCACCCACAGGCCCAGCGGCAGGATCTGCCCCGTCTGCTCGGCCAGCGGAATGAACGCACTGGGCGGCACCATGCCCCGTACCGGGTGCTGCCAACGCACCAGTGCCTCGGCGCCGATGACGCGGCCTTCCTGGTCCACCTGCGGCTGGTAGTGCAAAAGGAACTGCTGCTCCAGCAGCGCTTTCTGCAGATCGGTCTCCAGCGTGGTGCGCAGCGTCACGTCGGCTTGCATGATGACCAGCAGAACCGCCATGGAAAACAAGGCCAGCGTGTTGTTGATCCACGTGCCGTTGGCGCGCACGCTGTCGGGCATGGCGTAGCTGGTCTCGATGCCGTGCGGGCTGCTGGCCAGCACCAGAAAGCTCAACAAACAGACCAGCGGTACGCTGTGGCGCAGCCATGGGTGTTCGTTCTGCAGCAGCATGTAGGCGCCGATGGCCAATGACAGCAGAAAGATGTGTGCAGAGCGTGGCACCTCGGCCGTGGGGATGTCGAACACCGCCGCCATGACCACCAGATTGACGAACAACACCGGCAGCAGCACAAACGTGGCCGCGCGGGGCCGGTCGTGGCGCACAAGGTAGATCACCGCCAGCCCCACGGACAGTATCAGCAGGTCAAAACTGACCAGCACCCAGTAGCCCAGGCGCATGAAAAAAATGCACCAGCCTGCCGAGATGGCCACCAGCATTGCGCCGATGGCCAGCAGCATCACGCGGATGCGCCGCTCCTGAATTGCACGCAATTCGTCGTGCAACAAGTGCTCGCGAACAGGTGTGGCCGGTGTGTTCATGCGGGATGCGGAGCTTCGGCGTGAATCGGTGCACAAATGCTGGAGGCCAAGAAAGCCCGATGCATCGGCATCAGGCACGCAACGCGCGTTGGCAGGTTGCCTGCGTGCTGGCCCGATGGCGGGGCCGCCGCGCAGCCTCCAGGCTGCTGAGCGGCATTATGGGGTGCTATCGCACAGGCTGCCAGCCCACGATGCGCAGGGCAGCCCAGGCGGCTCACTGGGTGCGCCATACTTTCGGGCATGCCATTTCCCATCGAAGAACGCCAGGCCCTGCTGCGCCTGAAGGGTGTGGGGCCCACTGTGGTTGCCCGACTGGAGCAACTGGGTTTTGAGTCGCTGGCGCACCTGAGCCGCGCGCACGTGCTGGACATCGTCTCCCAGGCATCGGCGCTGCTTGGCTCCACCTGCTGGAAGAACAGCCCACAGGCGCGTGCCGCCATTCAGGCGGCGATTGCACTGGCGCAGTCACGCCACGGCGCCTCGGCCGCATCGGACCGGGGTTGACCGAGGAAGCCTTCTGCACAACCGCTTATGGTGTGATGCAATGCGGGCCGGCAGCGCTGGCGCCTACGCCACGGACCAGGCTGTCGCGCATCCCATTCACCAGGACAACCACCCCATGACATCACCCCTCTACACCGCCAGCATTCCCGTCTTCCGCCAGATGCTGGGCTCGCTCAAGGACATCCTCAACAAGACCGAAGCGCATGCCACGGCCCGCAAGATCGACCCCGAGGTGCTGCTGCAAGCGCGCCTGTTCCCGGACATGTTTCCCATGGCGCGGCAGGTGTTGATTGCCTGCGACTTCGCTAAGGGTGTCTCGGCCCGCCTGGCGGGTGTGGATGTGCCGTCTTACCCAGACGCGGAGCGCCCCGGCTTTGCCGAGCTGCATGCGCGCATCGACACGGTGCTGGCGTTTGTACAAGGCTTGCCCGCCGCGCAGTTTGAAGACGCCGCCACGCGCCAGATCACGCTGCAGCCTGGCACGCCGCGCGAGCGCCAGTTTGTGGGCCAGCACTATCTGCTGCACTACGGCCTGCCGCAGTTCTTCTTCCACGTGAACACCACCTACGCCATCGCGCGGCACAACGGCGTGGAGCTGGGCAAGCGCGACTACATGGGCTCGTACTGAACGAAACGGCCCCGCGCTGCGGCCTACGCGAGTTTGCCAGGTGGGTTTCTGGATCGGGCAGCGGGGTTGTGCCGCGCTGCCCCCTTGTGCAGTGGGTTTGTCGGGCGGTGTTGCCGTCCTAGAATCGATGTTTCAGGTAACTCAGCCTGCCTCGCGCCTGTGCGGTGGTGCGGCAGGCCATTCCTCTGTGCAACCTCCTGTCACGACAATAAGAATGAAACGATTGCCCACTCTTGTGGAAGGTCTGGACGAGATCCTCAACGGCGGCTTGTTTGAAGGCGGCGTGTACATCTTTGAAGGCCCGCCCGGGGTCGGCAAGACCACGCTGGCCAACCAGATCGCCTACACGCTGGCCCGGCGCGAGATCCGCACGCTCTACGTGACCATGCTCGCGGAATCGCATGCGCGCATGCTGCAGCACATGGAAGAGCAGATCTTCTTTGACCAGCAGGAGGTGAGCGCAAAGGTTTTCTACGTCAGCGGCTACCGTGAACTCGAGCAGGGCGGCCTCAAATCCGTCGTCGAGTTGTTGCGTGGCGAGCTGATGCGCCATCGCGCGTCGCTGCTTGTCATCGACGGCTTGGTGGTCAACAGCCTGGAGACCATGACCAACGATTCGGTGCGCCAGTTCGTGCATGAACTGCAGAGTCTGGTCAGTGCGATGTCGTGCACCTGTCTGGTGCTCACCAGCGGCAACGGCAATGCCCTGAGTGCCGAACAAACGATGGTTGACGGCATCTTCTCGTTCGAAGACCACGGCTTTCACTGGCGTGCGGAGCGCCGCATGCAGGTGCGCAAGTTCCGCGGCAGCCAGATCATTCGCGGGCAGCACACGTTCTGCATCTCCACGCAGGGGCTGCAGTTCTTTCCGCGGCTGGAGAGTCTGCCGCTGTCTCATGCCAACGCGAAGCTTGGCACAGACACCGTTTCCACCGGATTGACTGCGCTTGACGGTGTCCTACAAGGCCGCGGCCTCTTGACTGGCAGTGCCTCAGCGGTGATCGGGCAAACTGGTACAGGAAAGACCACGCTGGCGCTTGCCTTTGCAGCCTGTTCAACGTTGGAGTCTCCCGGTCTGGTGTTTTCGTGCACCGAACTCGGCGGCGACCTGCGCCGGATGGGTTCGGATTTGGGACTGGACATCGAGACTGCGGTCAGTTCGGGTGCGTTGGCAATCAAGAACCTGGGGCACGAGGACGAGTCAATGGATGAGATGGGCCACAAGCTGCTGCGCCTGGTCGATGAGCTGAAGATCCGCCGGCTGGTCGTGGACGGGGTGGCGGGGCTGGCCGACACCATGGCGTTTCCAGAGCGCGGCTACCGGTTCCTCGGGCGTTTGCTGGTGGAGCTGCGGCGGCGCGGTGTGACCTCGCTGTTCACCGTAGACCCGGACGCCCTGGCTATTGCAGCGGGCACCTCGCTGGCCGATGGCGTGACTGGTTGGTTCGACAACGTGTTCGCCTTCGAGCCTGTGGCCACCCGCGACAGGCAGATGGATCAGCGTGTTCTCACGATCACCAAGGTGCGGGGTGGCGCTGCCATCCAGCCTGCGGTGGACATCTTTGTTTCATTCCGCAAGGCTGCCCAGACCCCAGCCGCTTAACTGAAAGAACGTCCTGATGAAACTTGTTCTGATCGTTGAGGACGAATATGGAAACGCCGAGGTACTCCAGCTTCTGCTCGAAGCCGAAGGCTATCGTGTGTCTGTGGCTTCCAATGGCAAGCAGGCACTGGAGACACTGCAAGGCGGCGAACACCCCGCGTTGATACTGTCCGACTTCATGATGCCGGTCATGAACGGCGGAGAGTTCGGCACGGTGCTGAAGAAGGATGCAACGCTCGCGCAAATCCCTTTTGTGTTCATGAGCGGGACGAACGAAGACCTCGTGCAGCGGGTCTTCAAGGACTACGACGCTTTCCTGGTCAAGCCCATTGAGCTGGAGAGCCTCATGGCCGTCATCCAGCGCCTGCTCGGAGACGGTCCGCAGGCCTCGACCAGCGCCGAACGGGTGGAAGAGTCAACGCGCCAGGTGCTGCAGGGCATGCGCGTCCCCCCGCGCGACTGACACCCGGCCTGCGTTGCCATCTGCCATCGCGGCCAGGCAACGGCAGCAACGCTTGCACCACCTGCGCTGCTCAGTCAGACCACGCTGCGGTGCCGTTCGATGCAGGTGTCCAGTGTTTCGTCGCCCGATCTCTGCCACCAGTCCAGCGCTGAGAAGATCTCCACCTCGGCATACCCTGCAAAGCCCGCCGCCTCCACCCACTGGCGGATTTTTTTGAGCTCGATCACGCCTTCGCCCATCATGCCCCGGTCGCTCAGCAGGTCGCGTGTGGGCAGGCGCCAGTCGCACACGTGGTAGGCCAACAGGCGCTCCTTGCCGGCGCGCGCAATCTGCTGCTGCAACTTCGGGTCCCACCACACGTGGTACACGTCCAGGGCCATGCCCAGCGCTCCTGACCGCTGCGGGTCGAGGGCATCGCACACGTCCAACGCCTGCTCCAGCGTGTTGATGCAGGCGCGGTCTGCTGCCTGCATGGGGTGCAGGGGCTCGATGGCCAGGGGCATGCCCACCTGGCGCGCGTATTCCAGCGAGGCGGCGATGCCATCGAACACTTCGCTGCGCGCGCGGGCGATGTCGGTGTAGAGCGGCGTGCCATCGAGCGCGCCGGGCAGGGCGCCTACGACCAGCACCAGGCACGCGGCGTTCAGCGTTTTGGCCTCGTCGATGGCGCGGCGGTTGTCTTCCAGCGCGGCGCGCGGCCCGGCCGCGTCGTCCGCCGGAAAGAAGCCGCCTCGGCAATAGCCTGACAGTTCGATGCCGTGGCTGCGGAGTTGGCGCGCAGTGACGTCCAGCCCGGCCGCCGCCACCTGGTCGCGCCAGGGGCTGATGGCGCGGATGCCGCGCTCGGCGCACTGGTCGATGATGCGCGCCAGCGGCACCTCAACCCCTTGCTGCTTGCGCACAGTGGCGGTGTTGATCGACAGCCAACGGTGGTCTTGTGAAAAATCACGCATGGCCGTGCCTCACTCCACGCCGTGCAGCGCCAGCAGCGTGCGCATGCGGTGCACGGCCAGCTCGGGTTGCTCCAGCAGGTCGGCCTGGTCGGCCAGACGGAACAGCTCGGCAAAGTGCACCAGCGAGCGCGTGCTCTGTTGCCCGCCCACCATGGTGAAGTGGCTCTGGTGGCCGTTGAGCCAGGCCATGAAGACCACGCCCGTTTTGTAGAACCGTGTGGGCGCCGCGAAGATGTGGCGCGACAGCGGCACGGTGGGCCCGAGGATGGCGTGAAAGCGCGCCGTGTCGCCTCCGGCCAAAGCCGCGAGCGCCGCGCTGGCCGCCGGTGCGATGGCGTCGAAGATGCCCAGCAGCGCATCGCTCTGGCCCTGGCGCGGCGTGCCGCCCGCGCCGTCGCCGGCAATGAGTTCGGCGTAGTTGAAATCGTCGCCCGTGTACATGCGCACGCCCTGGCCGTCGGTGCCGCCCGTGGCGGGCAGGCGGCGGCGCATGGCGATTTCCTTGTCCTTGTCGAGCAGCGAGATCTTGATGCCGTCGACCTTGTCCGGGTGCGCGGCGATCACGGCCAGCGCCGTGTCCATGGCCGCATCCACATCGCGCGAGCCCCAGTAGCCCGCGAGCGCCGGGTCGAACATGTCGCCCAGCCAGTGCAGCACCACGGGCTGCCTGGCCTGGCTCAGGATGCGGTCGTACACGCGCTCGTAGTCGGCGGGGCTTTTTGCCACATGGGCCAGCGCGCGGCTGGCCATCACGATGAGTTTGCCGCCGAGCTTTTCGATGGCCTCCATCTGTTCTTCGTAGCCGCGGATTACGTCGTCCACGGACTTCACCTCGTCGAGCACCAAGTGGTCCGTGCCGCAACCCGACGCGACCAGCGCGCCGGGGCCGAAGTCGCGCGCGGCGTCGAGCGAGCGGCGGATCAGTTCCAGCGAGGTCGGCCAGTCCAGCCCCATGCCGCGCTGCGCGGTGTCCATGGCCTCGGCCACGCCCAGGCCCAGCGACCACAGGCGCTGGCGGTAGGCGATGGTGGCGTCCCAGTCCACCGCGCACTGCAGCCACGGATCGATGGCGGCCAGCGGGTCAGCCACCACGTGCGCGGCCGAGTAGGCGATGCGCGAGAGCTTGGCGCCCGGCTTCGGCTGGACGGAGGTGTTGCCGCGCAGCGTGTACGGCGCCAGCTTGCCGCCTTCGGCGACGGGAAGGTTCAGTGTGATGGGCATCGCACGCGCCTCAAATG
>JBCNOJ010000071.1:0-14631 GCA_039593925.1 Acidovorax sp. | reverse complement strand
TTTGCGCGCCAGCCGCCGGCCATCTGGCATGAGGACGCGCTGCGGGTTGCCCGTCTACAAGGCCGCGCGGAAATCCACATCCTTCTGCGAGGCGGCGTCACTTATACGTATTCCCCTCACCAAAGCCCCAGGGCGCGCAGTTACCAAATGGATGCCAACAACCGCGCTCTGCGCGAGATCCTGGAGGCTGCAGGCGTGGATCCGCAGCCGGTGCTGGCTACGGCAGACGCTCAGATGGGGTTAGTGCTTTTGTTCATTTCTCGCCCCCAGCTTGAAAAGCTTTTTGACCAACGCGACCCACGCATTTTGAGCGTGGATGTGAATAAGGGAATTGGTGGGACAGCCAGCAACAACTAGCCAGCGAAGCCCCGCCGAGCTACGGCGGGATCACGCGGCTATCCCGCAATGTTGACGCCAGTGGCACCACGTGTGTCGGCACCCGCAATACCGCGCCGCTCCACCCAGTGCGCCACACCCAGCCACACAGTCGGCACCAGCACCAATGCCAGCGAGATCGCCTGTGCAATATTGCCTTCAGCCAAGTCTTCGGTGGCGGCGTGCCAGTATGCGTTGTCAATGCCTGGGAACACGCCACCCTCCGTGAATTCGTGGAATGCGTAGATCACCAGTTGCACCGCAAACACGGCCATGAACCAGGAGGTGACGCGGAAGAAGCGGCCGAGGTTCACCGCCCGGCCGTAGCGCGTCCAAGCCCAGGCGATGGCGCTGGCCAGCGCCAGGCCCGCCAGGCCGCCCCAAGCCATGTAGGCCAATTCAGCACTGCGGGCCAGGGCGGCCAGCATGGTGGCTGTTTCAACGCCCTCGCGCCCCACCATGAACAGTGCGAACAGGAAGACGGCGAGTCCGGCGCGCGGCCCCTCCAGCAGACTGGCGCGGTCCATGCGTTGGGCAATTTCCTGGCCCATGCCTTTGCCCGCGCTGCGCATGTGCACCACACACCAGGCCACGGCGGCAGCGGCTACCAGGGCCATGCCTCCCTCGGCGGCGGGTGACATGGCGCCCACCTGCGACAACACCCAGCCCAGCACCAGCGAGAGCAGGGCGGCCACTGCGACGCCTGCGCGCAGCGGCGTCAGCAGGTGCCAACGCCCCGTCTTGCGCAAATACAAAGTGGCAATGGCCACCACCAGAAGGGCTTCGAGCCCTTCGCGGAAACAGATCAGCAGGGTTTGGAACATGGTGAATCAGGTCTTTGCTATGAATTAATGAGCTTCTTGCGCTTATCCGTAAAGCGCTAGAGCCGTTTTTGACCAATATTTCGGGCGCGGGCATGACCCCGGCCCACCTTCCGCGGACCGCGCCTTTTGGGCGCAAGGATTGCGGTGCACCAAATGATACTTTTAAATGAGAATCAGTTTTATTTAAATATTTGACACACGACAAGGGTTGGCGATCAGTGCCATGAAGCGTTTGCGCTTCGCCCAATGCCGTACAGGCGCAGACAGGCGCATGCAGACCCTTGTATAGTCGATGGCAATTGATTCAATCAAATCAATTAATTGGATTCATGGCTCCAAAAGGCCTAGACTTCATCCCTGTTCAGTCAACCCAACCACAAGGAAACAGCAATGTCCCTGATCAACACCCAAGTCCAACCCTTCAAGACCACCGCCTTCGTGAACCGCAATGGCAAGGGCGAATTCATCGACCTGACCGAAGCCGACCTGAAGGGCAAGTGGTCCGTGCTGATCTTCATGCCTGCCGCCTTCACCTTCAACTGCCCCACCGAAATCGAGGACGCGGCCGACAACTACGCCGAATTCCAGAAGGCTGGCGCCGAGGTCTACATCGTGACCACCGATACGCACTTCTCGCACAAGGTGTGGCACGAAACGTCGGACGCCGTAGGCAAGGCCAAATTCCCCCTGGTCGGCGACCCAACGCACCAGTTGACCAACGCGTTTGGCGTGCACATCCCTGAAGAAGGCCTCGCACTGCGCGGAACGTTCGTGGTGAACCCTGATGGTGTGATCAAGACGATGGAAATCCACTCCAACGAAATCGCCCGCGACGTTTCGGAAACCCTGCGCAAGCTGAAGGCTGCTCAGTTCACCGCCGCCAACCCTGGCCAAGTCTGCCCCGCCAAGTGGAAGGAAGGCGCCAAGACGCTGACGCCTTCCCTGGACCTGGTCGGCAAGATCTAAGTATTCGCTTTTCTCGGCCTCTGAAGCCGGACAGCGTCATGGCGCCTGTGCGCCGTGCCGTCCGGCTTTTTTACGCCCGGAGTTTGACCGGCAGGCTTGGTCCGAACCACGCTTGCCATCACGCTCCCCACACACAATTCCAAATTCAAAGGACACCACCATGCTCGACGAACAACTCAAGACCCAACTCGCCGCCTACCTGGATCGCGTGCAGCAGCCGTTTGAGCTGGTGGCTTCCCTGGACGACAGCGAGACTGCGCGCGACATGCGCGAGCTGCTGACCACGATCCAGTCTCTGCGCAGCGACAAGATCACCCTGCGCACCGACGGCAACGATGCGCGCAAGCCATCCTTCAGCCTTCAGCGCGTGGGCGCCACCAACAGCCTGCGCTTTGCTGGCCTGCCGCTGGGCCATGAGTTCACCTCGCTGGTGCTGGCCCTGCTGTGGACGGGTGGTCACCCGCCCAAGGTCGAGCAGGACGTGATCGATTCCATCAAGGCCCTCGACGGAGACTTCAACTTCGAGGTCTACATGAGCCTGACCTGCCACAACTGCCCGGACGTGGTGCAGGCGCTGTCGCTCATGGCCATCGTCAACCCCAAGGTCAAGACCACTGTGATCGAAGGCGGCGCCTTCCAGCAGGAAGTGACCGACCGCGAAATCATGGCCGTGCCCATGGTGTTCCTCAACGGCCAGGTGTTCGGCTCCGGCCGCATGACCATCGAAGAAATCGTGGCCAAGCTCGACACCGGCTCTGCCGCCCGTGAAGCCGCCAAGCTCAGCGCCAAGGACCCGTACGACGTGCTCATCGTCGGCGGTGGCCCTGCAGGTGCCGCAGCCGCCGTGTACGCCGCCCGCAAGGGCATCCGCACCGGCGTGGCGGCCGAGCGTTTTGGCGGCCAGGTGAATGACACGCTGGCCATCGAGAACTACATCTCGGTGCTCGAAACCGACGGCCCCAAGTTCGCAGCCGCGCTCGAAGCCCACACCCGCGCCTATGGCGTGGACATCATGAACCTGCAGCGCGCCGACAAGCTCATCCCGGCGGCGCAGCCCGGCGGCTTGATCGAAGTGCAGCTGGCCAACGGCGGCTCGCTCAAGGCCAAGACGGTGATCCTGTCCACCGGCGCGCGCTGGCGCAACGTGAACGTGCCTGGCGAAGCCGAGTACAAGAACAAGGGCGTGGCCTACTGCCCGCACTGCGACGGTCCGCTGTTCAAGGGCAAGCGCGTGTCGGTCATCGGTGGCGGCAACAGCGGTGTCGAAGCCGCGATTGACCTCGCCGGCGTGGTGGCCCACGTCACGCTCATCGAATTTGCGGATCAGCTCAAGGCCGACGCCGTGCTGGTCAACAAGCTCAAGAGCCTGCCCAACGTGACCATCCACACCAACGCGCAGACCACCGAAATCACGGGTGCTGACGGCAAGGTGAACGGCCTCAAGTACAAGGACCGTGCCACGAACGTGGAGCACACCGTGCAGCTCGAAGGCGTGTTCGTGCAGATCGGCCTGGTGCCCAACACCGAATGGCTCAAAGGCACGGTGGAGCTGTCCAAGTTCGGCGAAATCATCGTGGACTCGCATGGCCGCACCAACCTGCCGGGCGTGTTTGCGGCGGGCGACTGCACCACCGTTCCGTTCAAGCAGATCGTGATTGCGGCGGGTGACGGCTCCAAGGCCGCGCTGAGCGCCTTTGACCACCTGATCCGCATGCCGGTGGCAGCGCCTGCCGAGGCGGCTCTGGCGCAGCCGGTGGCCGTACCAGCTTGATTTGCGCAGAATCTTGGTAAAAATGGCTTTTGGCGCTCGCTAGTAAAGCGCTGATAGCTATCAATAGAAGAGCGAAATGGGCGACCGGGTGCTTAGGCATCCGGTCGTTTTTATTTGTGGCGTCAGCCGTGTGCACGACGGGGTGATGCCGCAGTGGGGAGCGTAGGAGGCGGCCCACGGACCAGAGCGCCCTGGCCCGATAGCTGGCGCAAAGCGTGTCGTTGATCCTCAAGGAAAAACCACGCACACCAATACCATGTACCTCCCACTGCAGGAGCGCCCTCGCTCCGAATCCGCCTTGCTGAAGGCCCCGTTGGCCGCTTCCGCCGTTGCGGACCAGGCTGTCGCTGCCGACCTGCCGGACACCGCCACACCCTCTGAGGCGTGCGCCGCGCTGTACGCGCGGTTGGCCCACCACATTCCCACTGATGAGGAACGCCAGGCAGGGGCCGCGTTACTGCGCCAAGCCTTGGCACAGGTGGAAGAGCAGCCTGATGACCTGCCCGAGAGCCCACAAGGCTTGCTTGACTGGATGGACGCCAACATCCGGCGCGTGCACGGGCAGTACCAGGACTATCTGGAAACGCGCAAGGCGGGCGCCCCGCGCCGCTATTTTTCCAACCGGGCGCACGCGCTGTATTTCCTGCGCCATGTAGCGCCCACCAAGCTGGTGGATGGCTCGTGGCTCTATGGCCTGTGTGCGCATGCTGACAACGCCCGCCTGGCCGACCTGGTCACTACGTACGTTGAAGAACTGGGCGACGGCCAAGCCGACAAGAACCATGTGAAGCTGTACCGGGCGCTGCTCGCCAAACACGGGCTGGATGCGGGCGACGATCTGCCGGATGCGCTGTATTACCAAGGCCTTGTGCAGCTGGCTTTGGGTTGGAATGCTGAAGAGTTCTTGCCGGAGATCGTGGGCTTCAACCTGGGCTACGAGCAACTGCCCTTGCACCTGCTCATCACAGCGTACGAGCTCAACGAGCTGGGTATCGATCCGTACTATTTCACCCTGCACGTGACGGTGGACAACGCCGACACCGGCCATGCCAAACGTGCCTGCACCGCTGCCCTGGAGGTCGCACCACGCATTGACGACGGGGGCGACTACTGGCGCCGCCTGCGCGCGGGAGCCAAGCTCAACAACCTTGGTATCAGCACCGTGGACGTGATTCAAGGCTTCGACATCGAGGCCGAGGTGGTTGCCATCATGGCCCGCAAATCGTCCGCAGGGCATGGGGCGCATTCCGACTTCTGCAAGGTCGAAGGCCGCAGCGTGAACGACTGGCTTGCCAGTGCGGCGGACGTGCCTGCGTTTCTGGCCGCGCTGGAGCGCGCGGGATGGATTCGCCGTGGCCAGCCGGCAGATCAAAGCCGTTTCTGGAACCTGCTGCAAGGTGAACGCGCAGAAATGTTCGGTGTGTTTTCGCCGTATGAGCTGCAGGTGATCCACGACTGGATTCGCGGGCCGGCCAGTGCCGACGGCGCGCCGTTCGAGGCGGCCGGGCAGCCGGGTGCTCCCGTGCGCCAGATGAGTTTCAGGGTGGCCCAGCGCCTGCAGGCCGCGCGCGGACTGCGCCCAGAGCCGGTGTCCGTCGCTCCGTCGCTGGACACGGACCTGGAGATTTTTGAACAGCGCTACCCGACGCTCACTGCTGCTGAACAGCGCGAAATGCTGGTGCAGGCCATGTCGCCCGCATTGCATTGGACGCCCGTGGGGCTGTTGGCAACGCGGATGTTTCTGAACCGCGCCTGATCTGTCCGCATTGAGCCGCCCGCAGCCACCCGCGCCCGGGCGGTCATGCAAAAAGGTACTGCGTCAGGCCTTCACTGGTTTGCACCTCGGAACACTGCACATCCCACACGCTGCAAATCCGTTCTGCTGTCAGCACTTGCGCAACAAGCCCATGGACTGGCGCGTGACCTGGTGTCAGCAGCAGCACATCGTCCGCATACCTCAGCGCCAGATTCAGATCGTGCAACACGGCCACCACGCCGCACCCTTCACGGTGGGCCCAGTTGCGCAGCAGGCGCAGGCACTGGTGCTGGTGGGCCAGGTCGAGCGCTGCGGTCGGTTCGTCCAGCAGCAGCCAGCGGGGAGCGTGGTCTGGCAAGGGGCCCCACACCTGGGCCAGCGCACGGGCCAGGTGAACGCGGGCTTTTTCGCCGCCGGAGAGGGTGTTGAAGCTGCGCTCGGCCAACTCGGCCACGCCGGTGAGGTTGAGCGCTTCGTGCACGATGGCGGCTTCGTCGGGGGACGGGTGCTTGCGGTGCGGATAGCGGCCCAGCTCTGCCACCTCGCGGGCCGTGAAGTCAAAGGCTACGGCACTCTCCTGGGGCATCACCGCGCGGCGCAGTGCCAAGGTGTGGGCAGGCAGGGACTGCAGCTTCTGGCCGTCCAGCAGCACCTGGCCCACATCGGGCTTTCGCTGGGCCGACAGCAGGGACAGCAAGGTGGATTTGCCCGCGCCGTTGGGTCCCAGGATCGCGGTGAAGCGGCCCGGTGGCAGGGTGGCGGTCAGCCCGTCCAGCAGTGTGCGGCCGCCTAACTGCACAGAGGTGTTGATGCATTGCAGGGTCATCGTTGGGCTCTCATACGCGGCTGCGGAAGCGGCGCAGCATCAGCAAGAACATGGGGCCGCCGATGAAGGCCGTGAGCACACCCAGGGGCAGTTCGGCGGGTTGTACCACCGTGCGCGCCACCGCGTCTGCCACCAGCACCAGGGTGGCGCCCAGCAGAGCTGAGGCGGGCAGCACCACGCGGTGGTCGGGCCCGGCAATCAGGCGCACCCAGTGCGGCGCGATCAGGCCCACAAAACCGATGATGCCGGTGGTGGCCGTGACGGCACCCACGGCCAGCGCGGCGATGAGAACCACGGCGCGTTTGGTGCGCTCGACATGAACCCCCAGCAACGCGGCCTGTGCCTCGCCCAACGCGATGGCGTTGAGCGGGCGAGCCCAGACCATGGCGGCTGCGCAGGCGGTGACCACCAGGGCCAGCACCAGCGCCACCGCGCTCCAGCGCGCGCCGCCCAGGCTGCCCAGCAACCAGAACTGGATGTTGCGCAACTGCTCGTCGGTGGCCACGAAGTTGAGATACCCCAGGCCCGCGCCGGCGAGCGCGTTCACGGCCACGCCGGCCAGCAGCATGAGGCCGATGTGCGTGCCTCCGGCGCCCTGCGCGAACAGGTAGATGAGCAGCGTGACGGCAGTGCCGCCGATGAAGGCCGAGAGCATCAACGTCCAGCTGCCCAGCGCGTGGGGCAGGGCGGGAAACCACTGCTGGCCCAGCACGATGGCGCCACCGGCGGCCAGTGCGGCGCCGCTGCTGATGCCGATGAGGCCAGGGTCGGCCAAGGGGTTGCGGAACAGGCCCTGCATGAGGGCACCGGCCAGCGCCAGCCCGGCACCCGCCGCCATGGCCAGCAGCAGGCGCGGCAGGCGGATGTTGAGGAACACCAGTTGTGCGGGCGTGTGGGCGCTGTCGCCACTTTGGCCGGTGGTGCTGTTGGCGGAAGTGCCAAAGCCCGTCAGCATCTGCAGCAGCTCGGCAGGTGCGATGGCATAGGCACCGCTGCTGGCACCGGCCGCAAAAGCCAGCACCAGCAGCGCCACGCCCAGGAGCAATGTGGTGGCGGGTGCGAGGCGCGCAGTGGGCGTGCGGCGGTGACCAGGGCCTTTTGCGGCGTTGCTGGGTGCCGCACGCGGTGCAGCGCCATGCTTGGGCATGGCGCTCACGCGATGAGCCGCTGGTGGACCTCGCGCACGGCCTGGGGCAGGCGCGGTCCAAAGCCCAGCAGCAACAGGGCATCGAGCGACACCACGGCGCGCCGCTGGTAGGCGGGCGTCAATGCCAGCTCGGGCCGCTGCCAGAACTTGTCCAGCCCGCCCAGCGCGGCAATGCCTTCATCCGTGGTCAGGATGGCGTCGGGCGCGGCGCTGGCCATGGCTTCGGCCGTCATGGGCCGGTAGCCGCTGAAGCCCGTGAGCGCGTTCACCCCGCCCGCAAAGCGGATCAGCGAATCGGCCGCCGTGCCCTTGCCCGCCACCTGGGGCGAGGGGCCGTGCGACAGAATGAACAGCACGCGCGGCTTGGCGCCTTTGGCTGCGGCGATCTGCTGGCCCAGTTGTGCCCATTCGGCATCCAGCCGCGCCTGCAGTTCGCGCGCGGCCGCCTCGCGGCGGGCTGCGCGGCCCACGGCTTGCACCTTGGCGCGCACGTCGTCCCAGGTGTATTCCGACTTCACCAGGTCCACCCGCACACCCGCGCTGCGCAACTGGTCCAGCACGACAGGTGGGCCAGCCTCGGTGGTGGCGATGACCGCGTCGGGCTGCAACGAGAGCACGCCCTCGGCCGACAATTGGCGCAGGTAGCCCACCTTGGGCGTCTTGATTGCGGCGGCGGGGTACAGGCTGGTGGTGTCGGTACCCACAAGCTGGGCTTCAGCACCCAGCGCGTAGACCACTTCGGTGATGGCGCCGCTGATGGTGACCAGGCGTGGGGGCTTGGCCTGCTGCGCCCAGGCGCCCAGCGGCGCGCTCAGGGCCGTGGCCAGCAAGGCGCGGCGCACGGGCTGGATGTTTGCCGGGCTCATCATGCCGCTTCAGCCGCCAGCGGCGAGATCTTGCGCACGATGGCGCGCCAGTCCTCGCGCTCGGGCTGGCCGGGTTTGCGCTCGCCGAAGAACATGGCCATCAGCTCGCCACGTTGGTCAAACGCTTCGACCGAGGTCACCGCGCCGTCGGCGGTGGGTTTTTCCACCACCCACGCCGTGGCGATGGCGTCTTCGCGCAGGTGCAGGTTGAAGCCCGGGTCCAGCACATTGAGCCATTGCGCACCGCGGATCTCCATGGGCTCGATGCGCACCACGGGGCCGGTGTGGATCTGGATGCAGCCCGGGCTGCCCACGAACACCATGATGGGCGCGCCGTCGAACGCGGCCTCTTGCAGCACCGCGCGCAGCGCGGACGGCGCCACGCGGCGCGTGAAGCGGCCCTCGGCCAGGCGCAGGCTCTGCTGGCGCTCGGCACCAAAGGTCTTGAGCATGCCGAAGAAGTCGTGCGTGTCCTTCATCGCCGCCCAGGCGGCCAGCAGGCCGGGTGCGTCGATCTCGGCATCGGTGCGCGGAGCGGCGACTGGCGGCTTGGGGCGGAACAGGTAGCCCAATGCGGGCTCGCCAAAGCGGCGCATCACGTCTTCAAACGCCGCGCGGTCGGTGGCCTCGCGGCAGAACACCTTGTGCACGGCCAGGCCGCTGGCGTCAAAAAACTGCAGGCTCAGCGCGGGCGGGTTGCCGGGGTTGGCCGCGTGTTCGGTCACGGCAAAGCCTGCGTGCCACTGCGTGAAAAACAGGCGCAGGTCGATATCTGCGCCCAGAGCCAGGCCCACCGGGCCGGTGGCCGAGAGCTTCTGGTACACGCCGGTTTTTTCATGCACGGTGGATTCATTGCGCGTGAGGGCCAGCACGGGGCCGCAGGCCTCCAGCGCTTTCAGCAAATCCAGCCACGGGCCGCGCAGCGGCACGGCCTTGAGTGGGTGGTCGTGTTCGCCACCGTGGGCGGCAATGGCTTCGCCTTCGCTTAGGCCGATGCTGGCGGCGGCGTCCTTGTGGCGCTGGCCGGCGTTGCGCGCCTGGGCAAAGCGCTCGCGGATCTGGGGTGCGTTCATGGTGTGTGGGTTTATTCAAAAAAGATAGCTGCCAGCGCTTGATGAATAAGCGCTAGAGGCCAAAATGACTGAAAATTTTCACTGCGCAGTCGGTGGGATCCCGGCCTTTGAAACTGGCGCGGCCCTGGCGAGGGTCGTCACCTCTGGCGACCAGGACCGAGGCGCGTAGCGCCTCGGGGGGCTCATCAGTTCGCGGCGGGCTGGATGCCGAACTCGACGGTCCACGTTTGAGCGCCGCTGTACGCTGGTGTGGCGGGTGCGTAGGCGATCTCTTTCACGCGCATGCGGGCGTAGCTGTTGCCCTCGCCGGACTTCACCAGCGTGGCCGCGTCGGCGTTCGCCTTGAGCATGTGCTGCGTCACGCCCGCAGCCGCGCCGGCAGCGTCGGTGGGGTAGTAGTTGAACCAGCCGTAGTTGAGCGCATTGGGGTAGGTGCCGGTGTAGGTGGGCGAAAGCTGCGAACCGATGCTGTCTTTCACCCACGCATTCGCGCTGGCGGGGCCGGTGAGTGCGCCTTGCAGATCGGCCAGGGTGTCGGCCAGGTTGGTGGTGGCGTTGAACTTGCTCGCGACCGGCGTCTTGCCATCGGCCTGGTAGAAGCCCGCGGGCGTCTTGCTGAGGAAGCCCGCCACGGTGCCTTTGCCCGAGGTGCCGCCATTGAGCTTGATGTTGTAGCGGTTGAAGGCGATGTGCCAGTTGCCCGATTCGGTGGTGACGGCCTGGTTCTTGAGGTCGTAGTACACCCAGCCTTGTGAAGCGTTCACCGAGGCGGAGAAGGGCGTGGCGGCCGCTGCGCGGTTGATCCAGCGGAAAGACGGCCAGCCCGAGGCCGTGCCGGTGGGGCTGCCGTAGTAGCCGGTGACCTGCAGGGCATACACGTCGCCCGCCGAGCCCGAGATGTCGCTCGATGCGCTGTTGGTGGTGATCAGGAACACGCGGAAGTTGGGGTGCATCTGGTGCGTGCCGTTCAGGTCGTACTCGTACGCGGCCGACTGGATGGCGTTGGTGCCGCTGAAGGCGCTTTTGGCCGTGTCGGCCGTGTACACGGTGGTGGGCAGCGCGCCGCCCACGGGGTCCACCAGTGCGTCGTTCCACTTCTGCAGGTCTGTCCAGGTGTGCACGAAGGGCGTGCCGAAGGCGCCGCCGTTGCCCGTGCCGTCCGCGCTGCTGGGGCCGCTGTTGGTGAACAGCTCGGCCGAACGGCCGCCGCTGACCACCTTGACGTCCCATTGCTTGCCGGTGCAGGCCGCCTGGGCCCTGGCGTCGAAGTCGTAGCAGACCGAACTGCCCGCTGCGGGCAAGTTGAAGGTCCAGGTGGCGTTCTGCGTGAACTTGCTGGTGGCAGTGGGCGGTGGCGTGGTGCCAGGGTCGGTCGAATCGCCCCCACCACCGCCTCCACCGCAGGCAGCCAGCGTTGCCGCGGCCAGCGCGGTCAGAAGGGTCTTGAGGCTCTTGAAGGAGGTGGGGTGTTGCATGGGAGGGCTCCTGGTTGTCAAACGAAAAAAAAGGGATGACGTGGGGGATGGACGTGGTGGTGCATGCGGTGGTGCGTGCGTTCAGCGCGCATTCAGCGTGCAGACACCTGCCGCAGTGGCTCAGCGCGCCGTGTTGCCGAACGCCACCTTGGCGCCCAGGTACACCAACCGCCCGGCCACCGGGCCGAAGTCGCTGGGGTTGCCGAAGTCGCGCTGGCGGTTGGTGAGGTTGTTGATGCCCGCGAACAGCGTGGTGGCATCGTTCAGGCGGTAGTTCAGGGCCAGGTCCACGGTGCTCCACGCGGGCGCACGGGCGCGGGTCGCGGTGTCGGCCAGCTCGGTGCTCTGGTGGCGCAGGCGCAGGCTCAGCGTGGTGGCGCTTTGCACGCGCCAGTCGGCGCCCAGGCGCACGATGTCGCGCGGGCGGCGCGTCAGCTCCAGGCCCGTGTTTTCGTCGCGGGTATGGGTGTAGGTGTAGGCAGCATTCAGGGCCAGCGCCGGGGCGGCCTGCCAGCGCACGCTGCTTTCCACGCCGCTGGTGCGCGCGCGGGCCACGTTGGCATAGGTGTAGCTGGCAATGCCGTTGACCACGGTGGCGTTGGCCAGGTCGGTCTGGATCAGGTCGCGCACGCGGTTGTGGAAAGCGTTCACTTCCAGTGACAGGTCGTCACCGCGCGCGAACGTGCCGCCAAACTGCAGGCTGGTGGATGATTCGGGCTGCAGGTTCGGGTTACCGATGACGCGGTAGCCCAGCGCGCTGTGGTCGAACAGATAGTGGCGCTCCTTCAAATTGGGCACTCGGTAGCCCTGGCCCAGGCTGGTGCGCAGCGTGCCCTTCCAGCCGCCGGCATCCAGCAGGTGGGCGCGCACGCTGACCTTGGGTGCCCAGTGGCTGCCGAAGTCCGAGTCGTGCTGGCCGCGCAGGCCCAGCAGCACCTCCCAGGTGTCGGAGAGCAGGATGTCGTTCTGCACAAACAGCTCGGCGCTGGTGCGTTCGACCTTGCTGCGGGTGCCAGTGCCTGCACCGCCCAGCTCGCTCAGTCCATTGCTTGTCTGGGCCAGCGTTTCGCGGTGCCAGTCGGTGCCCACCAACCACAGCTGGCGGCCCCAGGCGGGCAGGTCAAACTGCGTGCCCAGGTGCTGCATCTGCTGGCGCGAGCGGCGGTCGGTGGCCAGCACGTCGTTCGAGTAGCCGCCCGACCGGCTGTCGTAGGCCTCATGGACGCCCTTGATCTGTGCGCGCACGCCGTTGTCCAGCCGCCAGTCCGCGCCGCCCGTCACGCGGTCGCGCGTGATCTCCTCGCGCTTGCGCTGCGGCACGTTGGCCGGTGGCACGAAAAGGTTGTAGCGCTGGGTGTCGTCCTCGGTATAGCGTGAGGCCTCGGCCCACAGGCGGCCCTGTGTGCTTGGCCGCCATTCACCGCGCGCGGCCAGTTGCTGGCGGCGGCTTGCGTCGCCCTGGCGCGCATAGCTGCTGGGCTGGGTGCCAAAACCCGCGTCATCCACCACATCGCCCGACAGGCCCAGGCGCCACTGCTCGCCGCCGCCGGCGAGGTCAAAGCGCGCATGCCGGTTGTTGGCGCTGGCGGTCTTGCCACTGTTGTTCTGGCGGCCATAGCTGCCCATATCGACCGTGGCCGTGCCGCTGAAACCTGCGGGCATGCGTCGCGTTATCACGTTCACCACACCGCCCATGGCCGAGCTGCCGTATTGCGCTGAGCTGGCGCCCTTGATGACCTCGATGCGTTCCACGTCGGCCAGCAGGTATTGGCTCAGGTCCACGGTGGAGCTGGTGCTGGCGGTGATCGGCAGGCCGTCGATCAGCACGAGCACCTGGTCGGCGCTCAGGCCCTGCAGCGAAAGCTCGTAGCCCGATTTGCCAAGCACCTCGCGCAGTTGCAGACCGGGCACGTTCTCCAGCGCCTGCTTGAGCGTGCGGGCATGGGTGCGCTCGATCTCCTCGCGCGTGACCACCTCGGTACGCACCGGGGCATCGTCGATGGCGCGTTCGTTGCGGGTGGCCGTCACCACCACGGGCTTGAGCGCTGCGGCAGCAGGCATTTCAGCCGCCCCATCGGCCAGCTGAGCTTGCTGGGCCTGGGCGGACAACGCCGCCAGCAGAGGCAGCAACCAAAAAGGCGAGCGGGGCAGGGAAGGGGGCATGGAGGCTGGCACAGGCCACGCAGGCAAGCGCAAAAAGGTGAATGAAGTTACACAAAGACGCGAATGATAAATGAAATGCGAACGATTCGTGTTTAAATTTACAGATGTGCGAAGGGAGATGGCGGGAGACGCGTCACCAAATCACGCACCCGTCCTCACCCCGTCCGATTGAAAGGAGTTCTCCAGTGAGTCAATTGACCGACACGCCCGCTCAGCCGCCTGCTTGCGATGAGGAATACAGCCTGCCCTGCGCCGAGGCTCTGCTGGCCGGCACCTTGGCGCTGATGACCGGCCACATGCAAGCTTGCTGCGACACCCACCGCGAAGCGATGGGCCGAAAGATCATTGCCAACCTGCAGTTGCTGGGGCAGATGGACGCTTTTACGCCGCACTTTCGCACCGTGCTCTGGAGCCTGCAGGGCCGCTGGGCCCAGCAGGGAGCGCAAACCGGCGGGGAGACGTCGGCACGTACCGCTCTTTCGGCGGCGGAACTGAAAAGAGCGCTCTGGGTGGCCGCGCCTGAAACGCTGCAATGATCAGGCGTTCTGCCTGAAATTTGGATAAAAATGGGCTCTAGCGCTTACCCATCAAGCGCTAGCAGCTATCAAACTAGTAGTCAGTTCATCTGCCTGGGCTGGCCGATGTTCATCAGTAGACCAGCCGCTCCGGCCGGATCTCCTGCAGGATGGTCGTCGCAATTTCTTCGATCGACTTGGTGGTGGTGGACAGCCACCGGATGCCCGCGCGGCGCATCATGGCCTCGGCCTCGGCCACCTCGTTGCGGCAGTTGAGCAGGTCTGCGTACTTTGAATTGGGGCGGCGCTCGCTGCGAATCTCTGACAGGCGCTCGGGGCTGATGGTCAGCCCAAAGATCTTGTTGCGAAACGGCACCAGCGCGGGCGGCAGCTGGCGGCGTTCGAAATCTTCGGGAATCAGCGGATAGTTGGCCGCCTTCAGGCCGCACTGCATGGCGAGGTACAGGCTGGTGGGAGTCTTGCCGCTGCGGCTCACACCCACCAGGATCACGTCGGCACCGGCCAGGTCGCGGTTGCTCTGGCCATCGTCGTGCGCCAGGCTGAAGTTGATGGCTTCGATGCGGTCGTTGTATTCCTTGCTGCGGCTCACGTCTGAAAAGCGGCCCACGCGGTGGTGCGACTTGATGCCCAGTTCCTGCTCCAGCGGGTGCACGAAGGTGCCGAACATGTCCAGCAGCATGCCCTTGCAGCCTGCCTGGATCACCTTGAGCACCTCCATATTGACCAGCGTGGTGAAGACGATGGGTTTCTTGCCCTCCACCTCGGCCGTGTGGTTGATCTGGCGCACGGCCCGGTGGACAAGGCCCACCAGGCCGTGCGCCAGATCAACCAAACGCCCGAGGTGGAGGGCAAG